>NZ_JAMYRK010000007.1:0-170866 GCF_040321335.1 Mesorhizobium sp. M0437 | reverse complement strand
TGGTCGGCCGCTGCGCGGCCTCGCAGATCGCCTCGGCATCGGCGGCGTCGTTCTTCTGCCGCTTCACGAAAGGCTTCACATAGGATGGCGGGATCAGACGAACGGTGTGCCCGAGCTTGCCGATCTCGCGCGCCCAGTGATGCGCCCCAGAACAGGCCTCCATGGCGACCAAGCAGGCCGGCTGCCCAGCGAGAAACGCAAGCACCTTGTCGCGTCGCAGTTGCTTGCGGAAAACAATGGCGCCCGCCGCATCGGCTCCATGCGCCTGAAACACATTCTTCGCTAGGTCCAATCCGATCGTGTTAACTTCCATTGTGGACGCTCCCTCTCTTACGGTGGCTGTCAAACACCACCATTCTGGCACATCGATGCCGTCGAGGGGGCGTCCACCCCATCACTATCGACAGTGCCCCCGAGATCCGCATCGAGGGTGTCCGCGATCAAGCCTGCGGCGGCACCTGCGCCGCAGTGGTAGAAACACGAAACTATATGGTCAGGTTTCGAATATACAGGAGGTAAAATAGAAAAACTGTTAGCAATATCGAAATAACCGTCCAAATAGTAAACCAAATTATTCTCGCAATACGACTCTTTCGACGCTGTATCCATCGAGCGAACTTTACCATCAAGTAATCTAGGATGACGTCCAAATGTCGCCTCCAACGGCCATTCGCTTCGGATTTTGGCCTTCGCCCGACTAATTCTAATAAGTCAGTTGGGGCCAAGCCCATTCACTCAACAATATTCCTATCTCTATATCGTGGCGGGACAGCACCCCCTCTGGCGGAGCAACGGAGCAGTCTCACTGCCTTGCAACGGTCAACGCTATTCTCCCCCTCCCGCATCGACCACGAATCCGCCTATAGTGCCCCATGCCGATCCGCCAGCTTTCCGAAACGATGATCAACCAGATCGCCGCCGGCGAAGTCATCGAACGTCCGGCAAGCGTGGTCAAGGAACTGGTCGAGAACGCGCTGGATGCAGGCGCTACCAGAGTCGAGATCGTCACCGCCGGCGGCGGGCTGAACCTGATCCGCGTCAGTGACGACGGCTCGGGCATTCCGGAAAAGGAACTGGCGCTGGCGATTGCGCGCCATTGCACCTCCAAGCTCGCCGACAACATTCACGACATCCGCTCGCTCGGCTTTCGCGGCGAGGCCTTGCCCTCGATCGGCTCGGTGGCACGGCTGTCGATCCGCTCGCGCACCGCGTCCAGTGAAAACGCCGCCGAGATCGGCATCGAGGGCGGCCGCGTCTCCGCGGTCAGGCCGGCGGCGGCCAATCGCGGAACCACGGTCGAGGTGCGCGACCTGTTCTTCGCCACGCCCGCAAGGCTCAAATTCATGAAGGGCGAGCGCGCCGAAAGCACGGCCATCGGCGACGTGGTCAAGCGCATCGCCATCGCCTTTCCCGCCGTGCGCTTCACCCTGGCCGGCCCGGACCGCTCGACGCTGGAACTGCCGGCGACCGACGACAGCCCGGAAGGCCGGCTGCGCCGGGTGGCGCAGGTGATGGGCGCCGACTTTCCGGACAATGCGATCGCCATCGACGCGATGCGGGACGGCGTGCATCTCGCCGGCCATGTCTCGGTCCCCTCCTTCACCCGCGCCAACGCGCTGCAGCAATACGCCTATGTCAACGGCCGTCCGGTGCGTGACAAACTGATCGCCGGCGCCATTCGTGGCGCCTTCGCCGACGTGCTGCCACGCGACCGCCATGCCGTCACCGTGCTGTTCCTGACGCTCCATCCGGCGATCGTCGACGTCAACGTCCATCCGGCCAAGGCAGACGTGCGCTTCCGCGACCCGGGGCTGGTGCGCGGGCTGATCGTCGGCGCCATTCGCGAAGCGCTGGCCAATGCCGGCATCCGCCCCGCCACCACAGGGGCCGCCGGCATGATGGCGGCGTTCCGGCCAGGCGCGGCATCCTATGCGCATGGCGGGCCGGCCAACGGTCACCGCAGCTACGAGGCCGCTTACCGGGCCTCAGGCTTTGCCGGGTTCGATCCTGGCCGTTCGCCACAGCGGCCGCTCGATATGGGCGACGGGTTCGGCGAGGACGAGCAGGCGGCCTTCGACGCCGGGCCGCTGCACAGCGCCGATGCGCGCGCCGGGCAAAACGAAGCGGCGGAAACGCTGCTCGGCACGGCGCTGGGCGCGGCGCGCGCGCAAGTGCACGAGAATTATATCGTCGCCCAGACCAGGGATTCTCTTGTCATCGTCGACCAGCATGCGGCGCATGAGCGGCTGGTCTACGAGGCCTTGAAGAACGCCCTCCACTCACGCGCGGTGCCGTCGCAGATGCTGCTGTTGCCCGAGATTGTCGATCTGTCGGAAGAGGATGCCGAGCGGCTTGCCAGGCATTCCGAGACGCTGGCCCGCTTCGGCCTCGGCATCGAGCGCTTCGGCCCCGGTGCCGTCGCGGTGCGCGAGACGCCATCGATGCTCGGGGAGACCAACGTCCAGCAGCTGGTGCGCGATCTCGCCGACGAGATCGCCGACAACGACACGGTCGACACGCTGAAGGAGCGGCTGGACAGAATAGCCGCGACCATGGCCTGCCACGGCTCGGTACGTTCCGGCCGCCTGCTCAAACCGGAAGAGATGAACGCGCTGCTGCGCCAGATGGAGGCGACGCCCGGCTCCGGCACCTGCAACCATGGCCGCCCGACCTACATCGAGCTCAAGCTGGCGGATATCGAGAGGCTGTTTGGGAGGCGGTGAGAAGGTCGCTCGCGCTGGCGCTGTCTATAACTCGCTAGCAAGGCTGGTTCCACAGGCGGCTTTAATCATCATCTGGGGGTTCGAACTTCTGACGGACAAACTTCCCCTCGATTCTCAAAAACGCACTTCCACAAGGCGCCTCTAAACAAGAGGTAATGAGCGGGTCGTAATTCGCAATTGTATTGACATCGTACAACCCGGAATTGTTGGGGTCGTTGATGTATTCGTCAGATTCATCGCCTGCAAAAAAGCACCATCCGCTATCAACCGGATGATCTGGCGTTTCGCGGTAAAGATAGCCTACTTGCGCGCCATCCACGGTGATGCGGTCGGTCGCAATACAGCTGCCGTAACCAACTGCTATTGGGCGAAACGTCGAACCATCCCTGAAAAACGTCTTAGGCATTCAAAGCTCACTGGTGGCAACCGTACTTCTAGTTAAATCAGCCGCGTACGCCACCAGCAGTCAAGCACTAAAGCTCTCATCTCTTCAAATTCACCACAATGACGCCGCCCAGCGCCAGCGCCCCGCCGATTATGCCGAGCAGCGTCGGCACCTCGCCCAGCCAGAAGAAGCCGATCAGCGTCGCCATCGGCGACACCAGATAGAGGAAGGTCGAGGCACGCGCCGCGGGCAGTCGGGAAAGTGCTGTCGCCCACGCGGCATAGGCGATCAGGCTGGGTACGATGCCGAGAAAGATGACGGCGCCGAGCCCGGCGGTGTCGGCGACCGCCGCCTGCGCCAGACCGCTCGGCAGGAACGGCGACAGGCAGAGCGCGCCAAGCACCATGTTCGAGGCCGAGATCGTCAGCGGGTGATGGTGGGCAAACAGCGGCTTCTGGACGATGGTGTTGACGGCCGAGCACAGCGCCGAGCCGAGGACAAGCAGCGCACCATTGTTGAAATGCAGCCCTTGCCCCTCGCCCATGGCGATGATCCCGATACCGGCGAAGGACAGGAATGTGCCGGCCCAGGCGAGGCCCGAGAAGCGTTCGCCGAGCAGCGCCATGGCCATGATGGCGGTGAAGATCGGGCTGACATTGATGATGAAGCCGGCCGCACCGGCCGAAACGGTCAGCTCGCCGAAATTGAGCATCACCGTGTAGAGCGCGACGAAGACGGCACCACCGAAGACAAAGCGCCAGAGTTCATCGAGCCTGGGCAGCGCCGGCCGCTTGACCGCGAGGAAGATCGCCGCCGGAACCGCGGCGATGGCAAAGCGCAGCGCGCCAAGTTCCAGCGGCCCGAAAGCGGCAAGGCCGGCGCGGATCGCCGGAAAGGCGGAGGCCCAGCCGACCACCGTCAGCGCCACCGCGATGGCAGCCGTGGCATCCATGCGCTGTGTCGTATTCAACGTGCCGGTGTAAGCGCTCATCTGGGTGTCCTCGCGATCCAATGCCATGAAGTAGAGAAACGCTATTGCGGGTCGGTTGACAAACGAACAAATCGAGGATCACCTGTGACTATGGATCACAGCTTAGACCCGATGCTGCCGCTCGAAACGCTGCGCGCCTTCGACGCCGCGGCTCGGACCGGCAGCTTTTCGGCGGCGGCCGAGAAGCTCAACATCACTCACGGCGCCGTCAGCCGGCAGATCGCCAAGCTCGAGGGTTGGCTCGGGCTGAAAGTCTTCGATCGCGGCGCCCGCGGCGTCTCGCTGACGGTCGAGGGCAATCGCCTGCATCTGCGCACCACCGAAGCCTTTGCCCTGATCGCCAGCAATTCGGATCGCTGGGTCGAGCCGCGCGGCACGGCGGTGGTGCGGCTGACCTCGATCCCCTCGGTCAGCGGGCTGTGGCTGATGCCGCGCATGGCGGCGCTGGAGAACCACCCGTCCAAGCTGCGTATCGTGCTCGACGTCGACATCCGCCAAGGCGATCTTGCCGACGAGGGCATCGACCTGTCGATCCGCTGCGGGCGCGGTCGCATTCCGGGCCGGATCTCGGTGCAGCTTTTCGAAGAATATGTGTTCCCGGTCGCCTCGCCGGGACTGGCCAGGGAGATCGGTCGCGGAGATCCCGCCCGACTGCTCGAATTTCCGGTGATCAATGATTCCGACGCTTCAGCCTGGCGCGCCTGGTTTGCGGCGCAGGAGATGGACTATCGGCCGCGGCCGCACGACCGCCGTTTCGAGGACTACAACCTCGTGCTCGACGCCGCCGCGCACGGGCTCGGTATTGCGCTGGCACGTCCGCCGTTGACGGTGGACCAATTGAAATCGGGCCGCATCGTCGCCGTAGACGAGCGCAGTGCGCTAAGCCCGATATCTTACTGGCTCGACCGGCCGCTGGGGCGCCCGCGCGCCGCCGCCGCCGAACTCGCCCGGCGCATCGCGGTCCAGGCCGGGCTGCCAGCGGAGAAGATCGAAGAGTTCCTTGAGGTAGAGAGCTAGGAGCGACGGACAAGCGCTGATCTCCCCCCTTGTGGGCCCTTGTGGGGGAGATGCCCGGCAGGGCAGAGAGGGGCGCGAAGGATCGCTAGCTCGCTAACTTTGAGACCAGCCGAGAACAAGCTGAGGACGCAATCGCAATCGATTGAGAGGTCCGCGGGACAGCGCCCCCCTCTGTCCTGCCGGACATCTCCCCCACAAGGGGAGAGATCGGCCGTCATCAACGTCAAGCTTGACCTCGCCGCAATTTGTGGCGATGACATCGTCATGAATTTCGGCACCACCCCATGATGAACCGTTTCGAAGGACCCGGCGGCAAGGAAGCCCGCATCCGCTATCTCGACGGCGACTTCCAGGTGACCAGCCCCGGCGCCTTCGTACGCTGCGCGGTGACCGGCGAGAGCATCCCGCTCGACGAGCTTAAATACTGGAGTGTCGCCAGGCAGGAACCCTATGTGAACGCCGCTGCCTCGCTGCGCCGCGAGATCGAAGCGCATCCGGAACTGCGCCGCCGACGCTAGTCCAGCGCAAATGGAAGCAGCCCCGTTGCGATCCTGCGCCCTCTGCCGCGGCGTCAGGCCGGCAACACCGAAACCTTAGAGGCCATGAAATAAAAAACCCGCCTCAAGTTCGAGGGCGGGCCACCGGCGAATCATCACCATACCCAAATTACTAGCATAGCTGCCGGCACAAAGCAAGAACAAAATACGTTCGACCGGCGGAAAGCCGCAAATTCCAGTCCCGCATTGCCTCGGTGCTCACGCTTCTGGTCAGCCTTTAAGCCGGCGCTGCCGCCAGGCATCCAGCGTCTCGTCGATGATGCGTTGCGGCACATGGTCGAGCTCGAAGACGGTGTCGATCTCCAGCACATCGAGCCCGTCGAGGAATTCCGGCGGTGCCGCGCCGTGACGCAGGCGGGCAGCGTCCTTGGCGGTGGTAATGAGACCAAGCCCGGCTTTACGTGCTGTCGCCGCCAATTCGGCAAGCTCGTCCGCACTGTAGAAATGATGGTCAGGAAACGGTCGGGTCAGCGCAAGCTCGCCGCCGGCCTCGGCTACGGTGTCGAAAAACCTGTCGGGATGGCCAATGCCGGCGAACGCCAGGAACCGCCTGCCGGCCAGCGTCACCTTGCTGCTCGGGGCAGTGTGCGCCTCGAAGATCGGCCTGCCGGCGCGCGCTGCCTGGCGCACGACCGTATCGGCCGCGGTGCCCTCGCCCATCTTCAGCAAGGCGCTGGTGAAGACCAATTGGTCGACGATCTTTGCCCGCAGCGGCCCGCCGGGGATGACGCGGCCATTGCCGATGCCATGTCGCGCGTCGACGACGACGAGCGCATAGTCGATGTGGATGCGCGCGCTCTGAAAACCGTCATCCATGATCAGGAAATCGCAGCCGAGCTTCTCCAGCAGAAGCCTGGCGCCGGCGGCCCGGTTCGGCGTCACCGCGACCGGGGCGTGTTCGGCCAGAAGCAGCGGCTCGTCGCCGACATGCTTGGCGGCATCGTGGTGCGGATCGACGATATGCGGCCGCGCGAAGGAGCCGCCATGGCCGCGCGACAGGAAACCCGGATTAAGCTGCATGCGCCTGGCCTGCTCGGCCAGCGCGATCGCCACCGGCGTCTTGCCGGTGCCGCCGACGGTGAAGTTGCCGACGCAGAGCACCGGCGCCTCGACCTTTTCACGCGGCGCGTGCCGCATGCGGCGACCGGCGACAAGCGCATAGACGGCGGAGAGCGGCGACAGCGCCGTGACCCGCCAGTCCGGCTCTTCCCACCAGAAGGGCGGCGCTTCCGAGGTCACGTCAGCGCCCGTTCGCGCCCTTCAGGCGCGACTTGACGACCAGCGGCTGGATATAGGGCTCAAGCGACCTGAGCGTATGCGCCAGCGCACCGCGCATCTCGTCGACCGTCGCCGCACCCGCCGCCATCATCTCATGGCGGGCCGCCTCGTTGGTCAAAAGGAAATTAACGGCGCCGGCCAGCATATCGCGGTCGCGCACCAGCTTGGCGCCGCCGCTATCGAGCAGGCGCTGATAGGCCTCGCGAAAATTCTGGACGTTGCGGCCGGCAAGCACTGCCGTCTCCAGCATGGCTGGTTCCAGCGGGTTCTGGCCGCCCTCGGAAGTCAGCGAACGGCCGACAAAGGCAATTTCCGTCAGCCTCAGATAAAGCCCCATCTCGCCGATCGTGTCGCCGAGCAGAATATCGGTGTCGGCGGTGATCCTGTCGCCCTTGCTGCGCTGCGCCAGCTTCAGGCCCATGCCGGAAATCTGGGCGGCCAGCTGCCCGGCGCGATCGGGATGGCGCGGCACGATGATCGTTAAAAGCCCGTGGTGGCGCTTGTGCAGCATGGCGTGAACTTCGGCGGCGACCGCCTCTTCGCCGTCATGGGTCGAGATCGCCGCCCAGGTCGGGCGGCCGCCGATCTGGCGTTTCAGCGCCGCCAGTGCCCGCTCGTCGGCCGGCGGCGGCGCGGTGTCGACCTTGAGATTGCCGGATACAGTGACCGGCCTGGCGCCGAGCGAAAGGAAGCGCTCGCCATCGAGGTCCGACTGGGCAACGACATGGGCGAGATTTTCGAACAATGCTTCGGCAATGTTGGCGCGCTTCTTCCACGACTTGAAGGAGCGGTCGGACAGCCTGCCGTTGACCAGAACCTGCGGCACGCGGCGGGCGCCGAGTTCCAGGATGGTCATCGGCCAGATCTCCGATTCGGCGATGATCGCCAGGTCCGGCTGCCAATGGTCGAGGAAGCGGCTGACCGCCGGCTTGAGGTCGAGCGGCACATATTGGTGGATGATGCGGTCGCCCAGCCGTTCTTCGGCGACCTGCGCCGAGGTGACCGTGCCCGTCGTCAGCACGATGTTGACGCCGTAATCGAGAATGCTCTCGACCAGCGGCACGACGGCGATGGTCTCGCCGACGCTGGCTGCATGGATCCAGATCACCGGGCCTTCGGGGCGCTCGCGTCCGGCGACGCCGTAGCGTTCGCGCCGGCGAATGCGATCCTCCTTGCCTCTGGAAGTGCGCCAGGCGACATAAGGCCCGGCCAACGGGTAGGCGGCCGCCCCCGCGAAACGGTATGCGGTCAGGAAGGCGCGCGCCCAGCGCACACTCATTTCGAACCGTCCACAAGGCGATAGGCCTCGGCGGTCGCGGCATTAAGCGAGGCCGTGACCTCCTGGCGCTTGCGTTCCATTTCGGCGGCGTCGGCGTTGGCCGGCACGAAGACAGGCGTGCCGACGACGATCGAGGAGCGGCCGAAGGGCAGGTTGATCGTCGTCTTGTCCCAGCTGCCCTCGATCACCTTGCGGCGGCTGGTGGCTATCGCGGCAGGCAGGATCGGCCGGCCGGACAGCCGCGCCAGAAGGACGACGCCGAGCCCCGCATCGCGCGGCGTGCCGTGGGGAATATCAGCAATCATGGCGACATTCTTGCCGGTGGCGAGCGACTTTTTGAGGGCGATGAGCGCCTTGGCCCCGCCCTTGTCGAGATGCCTTGCGCTTTCGCGCCCGCCAGAGCCGCGCACCGCCTCGATGCCGAATTTCTCGACCATCAGCGCGTTGAGCTCGGCATCGGCGCTGCGCGATACCATGGCAACCAGCGGCCGTCCCTTGGGATAGTAGGCCGGGGTCAGCAGGTGCTGGCCGTGCCAGAGCGCGATGATGCCAGGCTCGAGCTGCGCATAGGCGCCGCCGGAAAACTTGGCCGATCCGTCGACCATGCGGTTGGTCAAGCGGACAAGGCGGACGAAATACGCAAACAGCGCGGCAAGCGCATTCTTGACGAATCGCGACTGCGCCAGCGGTTCGCGGATCTTGCGCCAGAACGTCTTCGGCTTGCGACGTCTGACCGCCGACCGCGGGGCTGATCGCTTGACCGCTTCATGGTTCATCGATGTCAACCGACAGCCTTGTTTTCGGGGTCGAGGAGGCGGTGCAGGTGAACGACGAAATAGCGCATATGGGCATTGTCGACGCTAGCTTGCGCCTTGGCCTTCCAGACGGCGTGCGCCGATTGGTAGTCCGGATAAATGCCGACAATATCGAGCGCGTCGAGATCGCGGAATTCGGTGCCGCCCAGCTTCTTGAGTTCGCCGCCGAACACCAGGTGCAAAAGCTGCTTCTTTCCGTCTTCAGCGGCCATGTCGATCCTTCACATATCGTGAGTTTGGGACAGGTCTAGACCAAAGCCGCCGACTTTGGAACTATTGATAGTGGTCAATTGTCCAGCCCGGCGATGACGCCGGCGAGCACGGCGAGGAGTTCGCCGCTGCCGGCGGCGAGCGGTCCGTGACGGATCACTTCGCCGGCATAGAGCGGCGCGCGGCCATGCCGATCGAGCAAGGCTCCGCCTGCCTCGCGCAGGATGAGATCGGCCGCGGCGATGTCCCAGTCATGTGCGTTGGCCTTGACGAAGGTGGCATCGAGCTGGCCGCCGGCGATCATCGCCAGCCGGTAGGCGAGCGAAGGAATATAGGGCACGCGCTTCAGCCGTTTGTGCCATTTCGCCGGCAGCAGGTCGATCATCGCCTTCGGTCCGGCGATTTCGGCCGTTTCCGCCGGCGGACGCACGCTGATGCGCCTGCCGTTCAGGAACGCGCCCTCGCCCGGCAGCGCCCAATAGATTTCGCCCTTCGCCGGGCAGTCGAGTACGCCGGCAAGCGTTCGGCCGTTCTCGACCACAGCGACGCTGACGCACCATGTGGGCAGGCCCTCGAGGAAGCCGCGCGTGCCGTCGATCGGATCGACGACGAAGGTGCGGCGCGCGACAAGCCTTACCGGGTCGTCGACGGTTTCCTCCGACAGCCAGCCATAATCCGGCCGGGCCGCCAGCAAGGTCTCGCGCAGATATTTGTCGGCGGCGTGATCGGCTTCGCTGACCGGCGAGGTGCCGCCCTTCATCCACACTTGCGGATTGTTGTTGAAGTATTGCATGGCGATGAGCCCCGCCTCGCGGGCGGCATCGCGCAACAGCTGCAGGTCTTCAGTAGCGCCGGCTGAGACGGCCGGGTCAAGCTCCGGCAAGGGTCATTCCTTCGATCAAAAGCGTGGGCGCGGCGGTGCCGAAATTGCGGTCGAGATCGCTCGCCGGAACCATGTTGAGGAACATCGTCTTCAGATTGGAGGCGATGGTCACCTCGGCGACGGGATAGGCCAGCTCGCCATTTTCGATCCAGAAGCCGGAAGCGCCGCGGCTATATTCGCCGGTCACCATGTCGACGCCCTGGCCGAACACTTCGGTGACGTAGAAGCCGGTCTTGAGCGACTTGATCAGCTCTTCCGGCGTATTTTCCCCGGGCTCGATGGCGAGATTGGTCGACGACGGCGAGACCGACGAGCCGCTGCGCGAGCCGCGCCCATTGGTGACGAGGCCGAGTTCCCGAGCCGCCGAAGTCGACAGGAACCAGTGGTTGAGCACGCCCTTGTCGACCATGAACAGTTTTTCGCCCTCGACGCCTTCGCCGTCGAACGGGCGCGAGGCCTGTCCACGGCGCCGGAGCGGCTCGTCGGTGACGGTGATTGCGGCCGAAGCCACCTTCTTGCCCATCATGTCGCGGAGAAAGCTGGTCTTGCGCGCCACCGCGGCGCCATTGATGGCACCGGCAAGGTGGCCGGCAATGCCGCGCGCCACACGCGGATCGAACACCACGTCGACAGGCCCGGTCGCCGCCTTGCGCGCGCCAATGCGGCGTACAGCGCGCTCACCGGCCTTGCGGCCGATGTCTTCCGGCGCGTCGAGATCGGAAAAATGCTGGCGCGAGGAGAATTCGTAGTCGCGCTCCATGCCGGTGCCCTCGCCGGCGATCACGCTGGTCGAGCGCGAAAAACGCGAGGCGACGTAGTGGCCGACGAAGCCGTGCGAGGTGGCGAGCACCAGGCCGCCAAGCCCGGCACTGGCGCCACTGCCGGCCGAATTGGTGACGCCCTTGACGGCAAGCGCCGCCGCTTCGGCGGCAAGCGCTGCTTCCTTCAACTGGTCCGCCGACACCTCGGTGGCGTCGAACAGATCGAGGTCGCGCGGTTTCTTGACCAGCAAGGCCGGGTCGGCGAGGCCCTGATAGGGATCCTCGGGGGACACCTTGGCCATGGCGACCGCGCGCTCGGCCAGCATATTGGGGTCGGATGCCGCTGTTGCCGAAACGCTGGCTACCCGCTTGCCGACGAAGACGCGCAGCGAGACGTTCTCGCTCTCGGACGCCTCTGTGCCTTCGACCTTGCCAAGCCGCACCGACACGCCGGTCGAGCGGCCACGTACCGCAACGGCATCGGCGGCATCGGCGCCGGCCCGTTTGGCAGCCTCGACCAGGGCCGCGACGCGATCGGTCAGTTTCGCTGCGTCGAGCGTATCGGTCATGCGCATGATCCCGTTATTTCCGGCCGGCTGAAGGGCAGCCGCTGCTGCACCATCTATTGTCCCGATGCCGCTTCTGCAATGGGAGAAGCGGACAATCAGGAGGCATCTAGCCCCAGGTCGGCGCGACCGACCCAGAGATGGTGCGTCCTTCCAGACGCACAAAGGACGGCTTAGATCCGAGGTGGCCGTGACCGAAAGCCGCGACGGCGGCACCGCTGCCGGCGACGAGTCGAAGATGCGGCGTGTGCGACCGTCAGCCTGTAGAGTTGGGATCGGCTGGATCCACCCACGGGCGGCCCAACCGTGTCACCATCGCCGCGTACCCGACGGCACCTGCCGCCCAAAGGAAGATGCCAAGCTCTTTGACAGCGTCTTCGGCGATGTCGACCGCCGAACCCGGGCTAGGAAACAGCTCTCCCAGCTGGTCGATCGCTGCTGACATCGCGAGTAGGAAGCCTGCGGCCACAAATACGATCGAGCCGTCGAATGTCTTCCGTCGCAGCCGAAAGAACCAGAACAACCCGGCGACGGCGTAGGCAATCATCGTAACAATCTCTGGTATCGCGACAAACGGCAGCACGTCCTCATGGATCAACAACAGGTCATCGAGGCCCATGACCAAGGTAAGGCCGCCGAGAAACGTGCAATCCCATCGGTGCGTGAGCAGACCGGCAAACAGGGTCGCCGCGCCGGTGCCGATCCACAGTGAAGCACCTAGGGACGAAATCCACCCCGTATAGAAGCCGACATCCGCGGCTGCAGATGGATCTCGATAGAAGATTGTAGCGTCCAGACCAAGAGTTTGCGCGACGAACAGCGCGGCCAAGAGCATCACAACATTAATCGCCACGGCCGCAAGTATGACTAGGCGCCAGGACATTGTCCATTCGCTGCTATGTTTTGCGTTCAGCGCGTTTTTGTCTGGCATTGTGCCGAAGGCCATTCTGAGTACGACGGCCGATAGCTCCGCGGCGCCGAGAACCCCGCCAGCACTATGCCGGCCCACCATGATCGTGGCAACACACGGAACGGTTGCAGCGTCTCGCACATGACGAGGTCGTCGCGGTGCAGTTCCTGGCCAGCGCCAACCAACGCACCATGCCGCTCGAAATGTTCATCGGCTTGCGCGAAAGCTCTCCCCGGCAATAGCGCCGCCGCCACGCTGATGATGGGGCTGTCGATAATCCTCCTGGTCGTCGCCAATCTTCTGGCTCGACGGAGCCGGCGGCGGCCTGGACCGACCATCTGATCCTGGCTTTCAAGCCGGGCGAGATCGGCTTCTCCAACCTTCCTCAGGGACCAGCCACCGGCGTCCAGATCACGTCGTCGATCCTGAGCGCGCCGGTGGCGAGCATCACCAGCCGGTCGAAGCCGAGCGCCGCGCCGCTCGCCTGCGGCATGATGGCGAGCGCGGCGAGGAAATCCTCGTCGATCGGGTAGCGTTCGCCATAGACGCGCTGCTTCTCATCCATTTCGGCGGCAAAGCGCCGGCGCTGCTCGGCCGGATCGGTCAATTCGCCAAAGGCGTTGGCGAGCTCGACGCCGCAGCAATAGAGCTCGAAACGCTCGGCGGTGCGTGGATCGTCGGCGCTCGGCCGGGCCAATGCCGCCTCCGAGATCGGATATCCGAAAAGAATGGTAGCGCGCCCCTGCCCCAGCGCTGGCTCGATTTTTTCGACCATCACCCGGCTGAACAGGTCGGCCCAATTATCGTCGGGCGCGGTCCGCAATCCGGCCTGGACCAGGGCGGCATGCAACCCCGCGCGGTCGGTGTTGCCATCGGCCGCAACCGTCGCCAGCAGATCGATGCCGGCATGGCGCATGAAGGCTTCGGCGACGCTCAACCGTTCCGGCCCGGCGAACGGATCGGCCTCACGGCCGCGGAAGCTAAAACGCTTCGCTGCGGCCCGTTCGGCCGCCAGCGCTACGAGCTCGGCGCAATCGCGCATCAGGCTCTCATAGGTCTCGCCGACACGGTACCATTCGAGCATGGTGAACTCAGGATGGTGCA
This sequence comes from Mesorhizobium sp. M0437, assembly GCF_040321335.1. NCBI lineage: Bacteria > Pseudomonadati > Pseudomonadota > Alphaproteobacteria > Hyphomicrobiales > Phyllobacteriaceae > Mesorhizobium > Mesorhizobium sp. M0437. Next base: position 157,387 of record NZ_JAMYRK010000007.1, on the reverse strand, counting down.
AGGGGCCGCGCTCGCGGTTGCGCCAGACAGCCCCGAGGCTGAAGATGCGCTCCTCGCCGGCGGCAAGCAGCTTCTTGCAGGCGAATTCCGGCGACGTGTGGAGGTAGAGCGGCTGGCGCTGCCCGTCCGGCCCGATCGCCTCGGTGGCAAAGGCCGACAGGTGCGCTTCATTGCCGGGCGAGACCTGCAGGGCCGATGTATCCACCTCGACGAAGTCGCGGCGGGCGAACCAGTCGCGCATCCCGGCGGCAATGGCATTGCGCAGGATCAGCCGCGGCCGGCGGTCGGCGTGGACATGCGGCGTCCACCACGGCGAGGCGGCGGTCATCGGCTTCAGGGGAATTGCACAGAGGGCTGGCGATTGCGGCCAAGATGCGCTAGGCCGCACGCAACGGCCTCTCCAGCCGATTTGCGCCAACAAATTTTATCAGGATGGAAACCCGTGAAGGTCATCGCCAGCTCCTTACGCAAAGGCAACGTCGTCGAAAAGGACGGCAAGCTTTATGTGATCCTCTTTGCCGAAAACATTCATCCTGGCAAGGGTACGCCGGTCACCCAGCTCGACATGCGGCGTATCTCCGACGGGGTAAAGGTTTCCGAGCGTTACCGCACCACCGAGCAGGTCGAGCGCGCCTATGTCGAGGAGCGCGAGCACACGTTCCTCTACCGTGACGGCGAAGGCTTTCACTTCATGAATCCGGAGACTTACGACCAGGTCGCGGTGCCGGAAAGCGTGGTCGGCGACATGGCGCCCTATCTGGTGGAAGGCATGCCGGTGCAGATCTCGCAATACAACAACATCGCCATCTCGCTGGTACTGCCGCAGCGCGCCACTTTCGAGGTGGTCGAGACCGAGCCGGTGACCAAGGGCCAGACGGCGTCCTCGTCCTACAAGCCGGCAACGCTGTCCAACGGCGTGCGTACCCTGGTGCCGCCACACATCAGCGCCGGCACCCGCGTGGTGGTGATGACCGCCGATGGCGCCTATGTCGAGCGCGCGAAAGATTAAGGCGCGAAGTCTGACACGCCTCGCCGAAGGCGTCGCGGCGGCCGGTCATCGTCTACCGCTTTGTGCCAGGGGCTTTCGAGCATTGGGACGCTGCACCCGGACCGAAGCGTCAACGCCCTGCCAGTTCTTTCCTATTGCACGACGCCAGCGGGCAATCTCTGAGCCTCGAGCAACGCCGACCGTCCCTTTCGCCAGGTGCCAGGTGGAATGCCGACGAACTTTTTGAAGGCGCGATTGAAGGCGGCTTCCGACTCGTAGCCGACCTCGGCACCCGCTTGCGCGATGCTCATTTCGGGGCGTTCGAGCAAGCGTCCTGCCAGTTGCAGACGCCAGCGAGCAAGATAGTGCATGGGCGAGACCTCGACATAGTGGGTAAAGCGGCTCGCAAACGCCGTGCGCGAGAGCCCTACTTCGCGGGCGAGCCGGTCCAATGTCCATTCCTCCCTGGGGCGAGCGTGGATGAGCCGGAGCGCCTCGCCGACATGTGGATCCCGTAGGCCTGACAGCCAGCCGCGCGAATCGTCGGGCAGGGTCTCGAGATGGCGGCGGATGATCTCGACAAACATCAGCTCGCTCAGCTTGGCGAGTATCGTCTCACAGCCCGCCCGCCCACTGCCACCTTCTGCCAGCGCCAGCCGAAAAAGGTCGATAACCCAGCTGCTTCCATCGGCGGGCTTGCGGGCGCACAGGATGGCCGGCAATGCGGCCAGGAGAGGATTGAAGGGACGTGCATCGCAGCCAAGATACCCGCAAATGAACCGGGTCCGCTCGTCTCCGCCGCCACCATGGATCACCGCGAACGGCAGGCTCTCGTCTATCGGCCGATAATACATCGCCATATTGGGTTCGCCCCGCACCCCCGGCGAGGAGCTCAACACGTTCGGAACACCACCGGGGAAGACAACGACATCACCGGCGTTCACGAGCACCGGGGGGACGGAATCGTCTGCCAGCGCGGCCCAGCACGATCCCGACATCACGGCATGAAAGGAAATGATGTGCTCTGCCTCCGGCATGACGGCGGCGGCAATGTCGGCAGTGCCCGGCGACTCGCCAACCCAGGGAGAACTGGCGTTGACGTCGAAATAGATCGCACCGGTGAGGCGAACGGCTCGGAGCACATCGGAAAGGACATCCATGCAACACCTCCGGAAACGATCGGCTACTCCCTTTGACAACGAGTTTTTCGGCCAGGCATCTCGAACTATCCGGCAATATTGCCGCCCGAGCAACCATCCATCCGGTCTAATCCTACTCTGAACGATCGGGCAACAGAAATGGACGATGTGACATTTCCGGGAACAGCGGACGGGATTAGCGTTTCATCGGCCGGCCGACAGGTCCAATAACAGGGAGGAATGTCATGCACGATGAAGACATCACCAAATTCGCAGCAAGCCTGCGAGGCGAAGTCATCCGCGCCGGCGACGCCCGCTATGACGAGGCCCGCAAGCTCTACAACGGCATGATCGACAAGCGGCCGCTGATCATCGCCCGCTGTGTCGACGTCGCCGACGTAATCACAGCGGTGAATTTCGGCCGCGACAACAATTTGCTGGTTGCGGTACGTGGCGGCGGCCATAATGGACCAGGATTGGGGAGCTGCGACGACGGTCTGGTGATCGACCTGTCGGCGATGAACGGCGTGCGCGTCGATCCGGATGCCCGCACGGCGCGGGTAGGCCCGGGCTGCACTCAGGGCGACCTCGACCATGCCACCCATGCCTTTGGCCTGGCCGTACCGGCGGGCATCATCTCGACCACTGGGGTCGCCGGACTGACGCTGAGCGGCGGCCATGGCTATCTGACGCGCAAATATGGCCTGACCATCGATAATCTGGTCGAGGCCGATGTCGTGCTTGCCGACGGAAGCTTCGTCACCGCCAGCAAGGAACGGAACCCCAACCTGTTCTGGGCGCTTCGCGGCGGCGGCGGCAATTTCGGCATCGTTACCAGCTTTGTGTTCAGGCTCCACCGGGTCAGCATGGTCTTTGCGGGGCCGATCGCATGGGATCAGCGCCACGCCCGCACCATCATGCAGCATTATCGCGAGTTCCTGCCGAACGCGCCCGAAGAACTCGGGATCTTCCTCGGGCTCAAGACCGTCCTGTCGAGCGCACCCTTCCCGGAAGAGTTTTGGGGAAAGCGGATGTGTCTGCTGATGTGCTGCTACAACGGCCCGGAGGAAAAGGGCAGAGAGGCGCTGGCCCCGCTGCTCGATGCGCTGCCCGCGCCCTGGTTCAACTGGATGGGAACGATGCCCTATCCCGCGGTGCAGAGCATGTTCGATGGGCTCTACCCGAAGGGAATGCACTGGTACTGGCGGGGCGATTTCGTCAAGACGCTGTCCGACGAGGCGATCGACGCCCATCTCGAGCAGGCGGCGAAGACGCCGAGCGAGCTATCGCTCATGCATCTCTACCCGATCGATGGTGCGGTCCATCGCGTCGGCAAAGACGAGACACCCTGGAATTACCGTGATGCGACCTGGTCGATGGTCATCGCCGGGATCGATCCGGACCCACAGAAAGCGGGGCCGGTGACGCGCTGGACCAAGGTCTACTGGGAGGCCGTGCATCCGTTCGATCTGGGTGGCGCCTACCTGAACTTCATGATGGATGACGAGGGCGATGCAAGGCTCAAGGCGGCTTATGGCGACAACTATGAGCGCCTGGCTACGCTGAAGAAGAAATACGACCCGAACAACCTCTTCCGGGTGAACCAAAACATTCGACCGGCTGCTTGACGGCGGCTCTTGTCAGGCCGGCAAGCGTACCGGCCGGCCCAGCTAAGGCTCGGCCGGTACGATAGCTTGCCGGTCAGGACGCTCTGATCCAGACCAGCATCTCGCCGGAATCGTGGTGTCCCGGGCGAAATACGGCACGGTGACTTTTGCTGCCTCGACCGCCGGTGATTTTTCAAACGCCTCTTTCCTGTCAACAGCCGACAGCGTGACGCCGCCGGGCACGTTCGAGAGCTGACTACATTTGAAACCAGGCCAGACGACCGCCGAGTGGCGTCCAATGAGCCATGCCGGGCTGCTTTTCAGGCTACCCCGCGCTTCTGATCGTGGTGGGCCGCGTACTGTCCATGCACAAGTCCGGACCTGTTTGGCGACACCATCATTGACTGGATCGTTCGCACATGATCGACAAAATGACCCGGAAATGACCGAGATACAAAGCTTTCCTTCAGTTGTGCATCAATAAGCCGCGACAATTTTTTAGCAATCTTTAGGCAAATTCTCAGGTTTATCGACAAACAGCAGACAATTCGGCAGCAGACAATTCGGCACAACGGTCTTTACTGGATTTATGTGGATGGCAATGCATCCCTACTTGACACCGGGACAAGCTGAAGAGCTATGCTGAACATCGGTCGCAAGTTTGCGCGGAGGGAATCTGTTCATGGATTTCATCGAGAGTTGGTTTGGTATTTCCCCTGACGGCGGCGACGGATCGACCGAAGCTCTCTACATACTTGCCGTTGTCGCAATATTGGCGCTCGCATTCCACAAGCACATCGTGCAATTCGCGCGCGGTTTCTTCGCGCGGAAATAGCCCGCGTACCGTTCGAGCCCAGCTTTATTCGTCTGACCAGAGTACAAACGGCACCAGTCGTCTGACACGCCAATTCACTGTTGCCGCGCGAATCCCGTTGTTATCAGAGCGTTGCCCTGCGTTAGCTTCAGAGGGGAAGTCGATGCGAGGAATAGCGGCAATCCTGCGAGCACTGTTCTCCGCCTGGATTCCGGCACTGATCGAGATGGCTCGCCGTTTCTGTCGCCGGTGGCGGCTAGGGGGTGACCGCCGGGTCGACCAGAAAGGGTCCCGGGCGCATTGCGTACCGATCGATCACCCTGCTTTCTGCCGGCCTGACCCGCTGATCTACGATCAGTATTACCTGATCGGCCTTGGTCTCGCGGTCACCTGGGATAATCCCGATATCGAGCTACGCCAGGGTGGTGTGCCCGTTCCCGCCGGCAGGTTGCAGGCGGACACCGACTACGAGGTGCGGGTTCGCGTCTGGAACGCCTCCCCGGATGCCGTCGTCGTCAAGATGCCGGTCCATCTGTCCTATCTGTCGTTTGGCATCGGAACCGTGTCGAATCCGATAGCCACCAGGCCGGTCTCGGTCGGGGTGATCGGATCCGCCAGCCAGCCTGGGTTCGTCTCCTTCGACTGGCATACGCCGCGGCAAGCAGGTCACTATTGCCTGCAAGCTTTGCTCGACCCCGCCGATGACGCCAACTTCGCCAACAATCTCGGGCAAGAAAATACCGATGTCGGACTGGCGCAGTCGCCAGCAACATTTCAATTCGAGTTGCGCAACGCTACCCGTCGGCCGCATCGGTACCGGTTCACCGTCGATGCCTACACCATTCCGCCGCTCGGCCCCTGTCGCGACGACCGGCAGCCAACGGAAGAAAGCGCCAAGGCGGAGCAAAAGCGCCGGCTGGCGGCACACTTGCCGTCGGCTCATCCCCTGCCGCCGGGCTGGAAGGTCGAGATTTCGCCTGACCTGCCGTCGCTGGCGCCGGGCGAACAGGTGACGATCACGGCGGTCGCTACGCCGCCGGACGGCTGGACCGGCCGGCAGGCCCTCACTCTGAATGCGTTTGACGAGGGTGACCGCGCCAGCGGCGGCGTCACCTTGACCGTCCTCAGCAGCTTGGAGCCGTGATGGCCACCGACGACAAATCCTGGACCAAGTGCACGACCGCCGACGAGGTGATTTCGGTCAACCAGTACATCAGCGCGGCGATTACCAGCGGCATATTCGCAGCCGTGATGGTCGTGGTGGTGGTCGCGATGGGCGAGCCGTGGTGCATACCGATCGCGCTGGTGGTGACTGAGATTGTGTGGATTCTCGCTTATTGCGACTGGTGGCTCAACAAACGGCTGGTTTGCCTGGGCGAGCCGGTGAGTATCGTCGGCATGGTCATCAGCATCGAGCCGCCGTCGGAAAAGACCTGGCCAGGAAGCCTGGACTCCGACTACAGCCTCAATTTGCTGCTGCCGAACAACCCGGTGGGCGTCTCCCAGGCCGTTGCCGCCGCCAGTGCCCCGTTCGGCTATCTGATGGCCGAAAACGCAATCACCTCCTCGCACGGCTTTCTGTTCACGGGGAACCCGGCGGAGGACAAGGTGACCGGAGTAAAGTCAGAGGCGCTGCATGTGGAGTTAGAAGGGGCATCGATCCATGACCTGCAGACCGTCAACATCCTCGCCCTAGCCGCGGCATTGATTGCGCTGGCGGTATGCATGTCGGGCGTCGGCGCGGTCGTCGCCTACGTATTGGCGCTTCTCGCCTTGCTCGCTTCGCTGCTCGGCGCGGCCTTCAGCAGTTCGGACACCGCCAGTCCGAGCGATGCCGGCCTGCCGAGCATCGAGACCAACAAGGGCGACGGAACCGGAGCGACAATCCTGGGGGTGACCGGCCGGTGGGTCTATGATGCCGGACACATCCACGACAGCTTTCATGAAGGCCACAACGAACTGCATCCGGTCCAGCAGGCCCAGATTCTGGGACGGCCATGGGACGGCGACTGGCCCGACGATATCGACGAAATCGTTCGGGGCTACCAGGACGGCTACGCGCAGTCTCAGGATCCGCTCACCAAGGCGCAACAGGCCCGGCCCGGCTCCCGGTGGTCGGTCCATCCCTATGTTGACGGCTGCAACGACACCGTCCGGCCAGATCAGCCTCCGCACTAAGCCAGTCAGGCTGTTGGACACGATAGTTCGAATCCCGATACCGCGCTGGTGTACTCGGCCCTTGAGAATCCTTCAGCCTTCGGCAACATGGCGGCAAGGCTGAGAGCATGAGGATGAGCAAGGTCATTTCCGCCGCATCACGGCGTTCGCCGCGCAAGACATCGATGGCGCTGACCGAGGCGCTGGTCGCCCGCACCTTGCGTGCGGTCGAGGATGCCGGGCCGACGCCGGGCATGGTCTACATGACCGATGCCGATTACGCGCGCATTCGCGACGAGGTGCTGGCCGGCGCGCCGGGCGGGCCGGTGAAGCTGTTCGCCTATGGCTCGCTTCTGTGGAAGCCGGCCGGCGAGGTCAGGGGTGGCGAACGGGCCGAGGCGACGGGCTGGCACCGTTCGTTCTGTTTTACGGTGCAGCGCTTCAGGGGCACCGTCGAGCAGCCCGGCCTGATGATGGCGCTCGACCGCGGCGGCCAGTGTCAGGGCATGGTGTTCGAGGTCGCCGAGCCCGTGGCGGCCAATCTCGAAACGCTGCTGCGCCGCGAGATGACCATCCTGCCGGCCGTCAACGTGCCGCGCTGGCTGCAGGTCAGGACGGGCGGCGGCACGGGCCAAGCGCTTGGTTTCGTTGTCGATCCCGCCAATCCACGCTACGCCGGCAAGCTCGAAAAGCGAGCGATAGCGGCGACCCTGGCCACGGCCGTCGGCCACTGGGGTTCGGGCGCCGAATATCTGTTCGAGACCATTCGCCATCTCGACGCCTGCGGCATCCGCGACCGCAATCTCTGGCAGTTGCAGGAACTTGTGGCCGAGGAGATCGGTCGGGCGCTGCGATCGGACTTTATTCGTCCCTGAGCCAGACCAGCATCTCGTCGGGCTCCCGGGCGAAATCGATGTTGCAGGTCGACGAGATGTCCCGCGCGCTCGCCGATGGCAGCATCGAGCATCGTGTGTCGTTCCTTCGGTTCTATGCCAGTGTGTTCGCCCATGCGCCGACAAAGGGCGGCAGCATGATGCACGTCTGCTGCTCGACAGCCTCGTTGCGCAGCCGCTCGGCGAGGGTATCGACTTCCACCTCGGCGGCGGTTGCGGTACCGACTGCCTCGGCCATCGGCAACAGGCTGCGCAACGTGCCGGCAATGTAGTCGTAGATCGGCGAGTCGGGTCCGCTGCCGGCGAGGCCGGCGGAGTTCATCCGCGGCGCCGGCAGCCCTGCGCCGGCGAACACCATGGGCAGCCTGCCACCCATGTCGACCTCGAAACCCGCGCGCTCGATCGTGTCGATGATCCAGCCGCGGCATTTGCCGAACAGCGGCGCCTCTGGAAAACTGCGGGTGAGCGGCATCGCCATTTCCTGGACGGCGACGATGCCGCCAGGCCGCAGGAAACCGGCAAGCCTGCGCAGGGTTGCGGCCGGGTCGGGCAGATACATTAGGACAAGCCTGCCGATCACCGCATCGAAGCTCCCGTCGGGCGAGAATGTATCAAGCTCGGCCGTCGTGAAACGTGTCCAGTAACACTGGCCGGATTCAGTGGCGCGCCGCTCGGCAATGTCCACAGCCTCTGCCGAGCGATCGACACCAAGCACGCTTCCCGCCGGTCCGACCAGCCTTCCGGCCAGCAAGGAGACATCGCCTACGCCGCAGCCAATGTCGAGCACGCGCATGCCGGGTCCTATGCCCGCACTGCGCAGGACATGCTCGGTAAGGTCGTGAATGAGCGCTCCCTGCAGCTCCAGGCGCTTGAATTCGCTTTGCGTGTAACCCAACGCATAGGGACGCGGATCCATGGGGCTCTGATCACGGCCGGTCTTCGGCGCATGTTCGGCAAGCAGATTGTACATGTTTGACTCCATGATCGATTTATCCGGGATTTGTGACCGCTGGGCAGCCTGATGACCGCCCGGGGCCCGACCGTCACCATCGGAGATCGGTGCTACAACCTGATTTCCGGAATCGGGAATTGCGTTACGACTGAAACAGGCGCCCGTGCCTGGCATACCACGCAAGCGGAGAACCACCCTGCGCCCGGCGTTCGGACGCCACTATGATTTCGGCGCCCGCGGAACGAACACGATATGCGGCGTCTTCGGCGGACGACCGGGCGGCACATAGTCCGGAACCGGCGTATCGTCTGCCGGGAGCGAAAGCACATATCGGTGGATGGCGCGCAGGTCGGGCTCGCTCATGGCGCGCAGGTTGAACCATGGCATGGGCGGGCGCGTCTCGATCGTGCGCGCGAACTGTACCCAGTCGTCCTCGTCCATGGTCCGCAAAAATTGGCGAAGATTGGTCGGGTAAGTCGTACCCCAGGGCCCGTTGAAGCCGAGCGAGTCGCCGATCAGCCATCGATCCTGCGGAACGTTGCCGGCCTTCTCCAGGTACCCTGGCGTGTGGCAATCGTTGCAGCCGCCGATTTTCACCAGGTATCGACCGTGCTCGATCGAAGCGGTCGCGGACGCCGCGCCGACTTCACCCTGGTTGAGCGTTGCGGCGGTGAATGCTGCGGCCAGGCCAAGGGCGGCAATTGCGATGAGAGCTCTTCGTGTCATCAGCTTCTCCGCTGCTATTTGATGCCGACGATCATCGAGTGAGGCCCGGCGAGATGCTCGCAGCGGACCTCCGCAAAGCCCGCCTCCCGCATCCAGCCCATGCCGTCGGCGCGCGTGTAGTCGAACCCGCCATTGGTGTTGACCAGCATGTTGAGGCTCATCAGCAGACCCGCAGCGTTGTCCCGTCGCTCGTCATCGATGATCTGGTCGTAGACGATGAGCACGCCTTGCTTCGGCAGCGCGGAATGGGCCTTTGCCAGCAGCGCGCGCTTCACCTCCAGGCTCCAGTCGTGCAGGATATGACCCATCACCAGCACGTCGGCAGAAGGCAGCGGCTCGGCAAGGAAGTCGCCGGGATAAAACCGAAGCCGGTCTGCAAGTGCGTGCCGCTCCACATAGGCCTCGAACACCGGCCGCATCGGCGGCAGGTCGAAACCGCCGCCGGTGAGATGCGGATGGGCGCGGCCGACCTCGACCGGAAGCCTGCCTTCGGCTGTGCCGATATCGATGAAGGTACAATAGTCCGCCCAGGGAAAATGCCGGGCGAGCGCCTCCGCCACCTGGAGGCTGCCGCCGGTCATCGCCTGCGCAAACATCTTTACCTTGTCCGGGTCCGAAAACAGCATGTCGAACAGATCTTCGCCGTCCTGGGTGCCGTTTTGCGGTTTGCCCGTCCTGAGCGCGTCGGTGAGCGAGCCCCAGTTCGCGTAAAGCAGCTGACCGGCCCTGGCGAGCATCCCGCCAACATAGGTCGACTTGTTGCGGTCAAGGTAGCGGTCAGTCACGGGCGTGTTGCAGTAGACGCTGCCCTCGCGCTCAAGCATGCGCAGCGCAACCAGCGCGTCGAAGAAATCCTGCGCTCCCCGCTCATGCAGTCCGAGCCGGTTTCTCAGCGTTTCCCCGTCGAGGGGTCCGGCCGCCAACTCCGTGAAAAGGTCAAGTTCGACGGCGCTCAGCAACGTCTTCGATGCCCAGAAGCCGAGGCCGAGTTGCATAAGGCTTTCGGGCGACAGTTCTGCGACGTCATTCGCCTGTTTCGTTACCTCGGTGATGTTTGCGTCCATAAGATTTCTCCTTCCTCAAGAGACCATGACCTTTCCAAAAAATCGGTTCCCGGTTTTTCGGGATCATGGTCTGGGCGCGGGAGGACCATCGACTGGCCCGGCTACTGGTCGATTTCAGCCAGGTGGGATTTTGGTTACGGTTGTAACGAAGAAATCCGGCCGGCCGTGATCAGCCTGAATGCAGATGGCGGGCAAGGCATTGTGCGACGGCGGCCGACAGCAGCGGCTTCTTGATGACTTCGCTTATGCCGGCCGCCGTCAGTTGGCGCGACCGCAGCTGACGGCCGTAACCGGTCATCAGCACGACCGGAAGGTCGGGCCGGATCTTGTGCAACCGGCCGGAGAATTCGATCCCTGTCATGTCGGGCATGACCTCGTCCGTCAGCACCAGGTCGAAGCGTTCCGGATCGGTGCGGAATGCGCTGAGAGCCGCGGGGCTGCGGTCGAACCCGACCGGCTCGTAGCCGAGCGCGGCGAGCATTTCCTCCGCAAGTTGCATCAGCGGCGTGTCGTCGTCGACGACGAGGATCGTCTCGCCGTTGCCATGCTTGACCGGCACCTCGGCGGCGTCGCTCTCGTCCTCGTTCTGGGTTGCTTCGGCGGCCTCGATCCGCGGAAAATAGATCTCGAAGGTCGTGCCTTCGCCGGGCTTGCTGTTCACGTCGACCGCGCCTCTATGCGCCATGACGATGCCGTGCACCGTCGACAGGCCGAGCCCGGTGCCTTGCCCTGCCGGCTTGGTCGTGAAGAACGGCTCGAAGATACGCTCGAGCGTCGCCTGATCCATGCCGCTGCCGGTGTCCCTGACGGCAAGGCGGAGGTAGCGCCCGGCAGGCAGGTTGCCGTGCGATAGCATCCGCGCCTCGACGAATTCCGTCGTGTCGAGACCGATTTCCAATGCGCCGCGGTTGTTCATCGCCTGCGCCGCGTTGGTGCCGAGGTTCATCACCACCTGCTGAAGCTCGGTCGGATCGCCCATCATCGCCGCATCCGCGGCTGCAAGACGCGTCTGCACTGAAAGCGTGGCGGGGAACGAGGCGCGCAGCAGGTCGATCGCTTCGGCAACCACGGCTTCCGCCCGCAGCGCGTGATGCTGCCGCTCGTGACGACGGCCGAAGGCGAGGATCTGCTCGGTGACGTCCTGCGCCCGCCTGCCGGCCTGCATGATCTGCTGGACGTAGCGCCGCGCGCGCGACTCCTTCAGCAGCACCGCCAGCGCCATCTCGCTGTAACCAAGGACGGCACCGAGGATGTTGTTGAACTCGTGCGCTATGCCGCCGGCGAGCGTCCCGATCGCTTCCAGCCGTTGCGACTGATTGAGCCGCGCCTGCAGTGCCTCACGCTCGCGTTCGTTGTGCTCGCGCACGATGGCATTGGCGAAAATCTCGGCTGCGGTGCGCAGCAGTGCAATGTCGTCGTCGGCCCAATGCTTTTCGTGCGTGACGGTATCGAGAGCTAGAAAACCCAACCGCTCGCCGGCATGCCACATCGGTATGCACAGCCACGATCGAAACTGGTGCGCCTGCAGGGATGCCTTCTCCCGCCCCTCGGGAAGCTCGCCGACGCGGGGAACGTCGATGCAGCCCTGCCGCTCGTGGTCGGCCGGCGTCCAGCGTGAAGCCAGCTCGATCATGTCCTTCGACAGATGGGGCGGCCTGCTCCCGCCCGGACGGCGATAGAAGTAGCCGCCGGAAGGATCGGCGATGTGGCTGACGAAAATCTGGGCGCCGTCGAGCCCGGCATGTTCGACCAGGCGCGCGAGGCCCTTGCTGATGCCGGCGCGGATGCGGTCACGCGGCAGATTGATGAACTGCGTGGAGATCGAGGCGATCAGGCCCTCGAATTCCAGCCGCTCGCGCAGGATCCGCGCGTTGCGGCGCAGGCGGGCGAACAGGTAGGCGACATAGCCGACGAGGCCCAACGCGGCGACATAAAGCAGCGTCTGGAACAGTTCGGCCCGCGCCGCGGCCCGCCCATGCGCACCGAGATAGACGTCCTGCAGCGCGCGAGCCCGCTCGCTCGTCGGCGCGGTCTGCAGGCGGGCGACGAGATCGTCGACCGCCGGAAGCCTGGTGACGATAAGCCGGCCGTGGGAGACGAGCGAGAGTACATCGCTTGCAGGCACGGCATCGACGGAGGGCCTTGCCAGCCGGTCGAGTGCGGCGGTTACGGCTTTTGCCGCGTCCGGCTGGGGATCGCTGATAAACCGCGACATTGCGACCATCAGGGCCCCTATCTCGACCGCTCGAAGGCCGTCACCCTCGCTCGTGAGACGACCGCTCATATAGTTGAAAAAGTTCAGCGAGTTCTGCAGCAGCGCGTTATCGGACTTGAACCTCTCGACGAGCGCTTCCTCGTCGCGGATCGCGGCGATGACTTCGGCGATCCGCTTGTCGATGTCCGCCCGTGTTTCGCCGCTTGCTGCGTCGCGGGCAGCCGGCAGCGTCTGCGTCGCCTCATCCAGGTTCTCGATCGACCGCACAAGCGGATCGTAGCTGCGCAGCAGCCCCGCGCGTGCCCTTAAAACATCGCGTTGGAGTGCGGCGTTATAGAGGATGACGGTCCTGAGCGCATCGAGCGTGCGCTCGTGGCGCGCCGCATCGGGAGCCGTGCCCTGCACCAGGAGGTAGGTCAGGGCGATGAGCAGGCAGGCAACGATCGGCGCCAGGATGCGTAGCGACTTCATTGCTGCAGACGATCGGCTGCGCTGGTCAACGGCCGGCCGCGATACTCGCCCGTCAGTGTCCCGAGGAATTCGACGATGAGATCGGCATCGCGCTGGTCGAGCTCCCGGCCGAGTTGGTTGCGCGCCATGATCTTCACCGCGTCTGCGAGCGATGCGGTGCGGCCATCGTGAAAATACGGCGCCGTCACCGCGACGTTGCGCAGGCTGGGAACGCGGAACACATGGCGGTCGCTCTCGGCGCCGGTAACGGCGAAGCGGCCGAGATCCGCCTTGGTCAGGGTCTTCTGGCGAGCGAAGGGATCCCGGAAGATGCCGAATTTCTGAAACAGATTGCCGCCTACGTTGGCGCCCTGGTGGCAGGCGACGCAGCCATACGCTTTGAACAGTTGATAGCCGTGCTCTTCGTCGGTCGTGATGGCGTCGCGTTCGCCCTTGAGATAGCGGTCGAAACGGGCATCGGGCGTGATCAGCGACCGTTGAAAGACAACAAGCGCGTCGAGCACGTTTGTCCGGTCGGGAATGGCGCCGTAGACCCTCGCGAACCGCTGCGAATACTCAGCATTCGAGCGAAGCTTGGTCAGCAATTCCTCCCAACTCGTATTCATCAGCCTGTCATCGAGCAGGGCTGCCTCGTTCTGCTCCTCGAACGTGCGGAAATTGCCGCGCCAGTTCAGCCGGAAATCGAGCGCCGCGTTGAAGACGGTCGGCGTGTTGAAATCGAGCGGCTTGCCATCCGCCGCCACGGAACGGGCCAGACCGTCGTCGCCGCTGAGATCGAGCCTGTGACAGGAACTGCAGGCGACGACATCGCCATGCGACAGGCGGGCATCGTTGAACAGGCTCTCGCCAAGCGCGATCTTCGCCCGGTCGGAGGGGCCGCTGGCCGTGATCGGTGCAATCGGCTCGCCCATCGGCGGGGCCGGCTGATTGCTCTGGGCCAACGCAAAAGGTGCCGCCATTGCCAGGCAAAGCGGAACAAAAAGCCCCGCCCGAACCTTACCAATCTGCTGATGTGCCATCGAGCGAGCCTGCGGCAGGGTGTGCGATCACGTAGATCATCGGCGTTCACCAATAAATCGCCGAAAATCGACGTTTAATAAAGCAACGGCTCGGTCATGAGTTCCATGCTTGCGGACGGTGCGAGATGTCAGCCGAACAAAACATTCGCCACGAACAGCAGTCGAAAGGCAGTACCGAGCAGCCAGCGGCGCCGAAGCATATCCTTGTCGTCGACGACGACCCCGAAATTCGCGATATGCTCACCAATTACCTGGAGAGCCAAAACTTCAGGGTTAGCGCGGTCGCCGACAGCCGGGCCATGTCGCGCGTCCTCAATGAAAAGCCCGTAGACCTGACGATCCTCGACATGCGGCTTGCCGATGAGGACGGGTTCGACATCATGCGGCAACTCGGCAGTCCGCCAGAAGCGCCCATCATCATCATCACCGGCCACAGGTGCGACGAGGTGGATCGCGTCGTCGGCCTGGAACTCGGCGCCGACGACTACATCACCAAGCCCTTCGCCTCAGGGAGCTGCTGGCGCGCATTCGCGCCGTGCTGCGGCGATCGCGGTCGACGCAGCCGCAGCCGCGCAGTAAGAAACCCATACGCTATCGTTTTGCCGGCTGGGAGCTCGACATGCGGATGCGGCGCCTGAGGTCGGCGGCGGGCGAGACGACGCCGCTGACCGCCGGCGAGTTCAACCTGCTGACGGCGTTCCTGAAATCGCCGCAACAGATCCTGAGCCGCGAGCAGCTTCTCGCTGCCAGCCGCGTGCACGACGAAGAGGTGTTCGACCGCAGCATCGACGTGCAGATATTGCGGCTGCGCCGCAAGCTCGAGGTCAATCCGAGCGAGCCGAAGCTCATTGTTACGGAGCGTGGCGCCGGCTACATATTCGCGACTGCGGTCGAGGTACTTTGAGCCGCTGCCGCGCCCAGCCTACCCCGCGCTTCTGAGCCAGACCAGCATCTCGCCGGGGTCGCGGTTGTCCCAGGCAAAGTACGGCACGGCGGTGATTTTCGCGTCCTCGAGCGCCGGCGGTTCGGTGCGGTAGAGCCCCTCTTCCCAGTTTTCGAAAGCCTCCTTTTTGGCAATCGCCGAAAGTGTCACAACGCCGCCCAGAAGGTTCGGCTGCTGATGCGCCTCGATGTCGGCCGTGCGCGGCAGAGCGATGCGGTGCAGCTGGCTGGAATTGTCGGTCTCCTCGACGCAATAGATCAGCGGGCCGCGCGCCAGTGCGACGCGGCCGATATCCTGCCGCACCTGCGGGTTGGCGTAGAGGCGGTCCACGGCCATTTCGAGGTCGAGCTCGACGCGGTCGCCCTTGCGCCATTCGCGGCGGATCGCGGCATAGCCGTCGCTGCTGACAGCAGCCAGATCGACATCTGCGCCGTTGACCTTGAGCGCTGCCTTGCGGCACCAGGCCGGCAGGCGCAGGTGCAAAGTGAACGCGGTCGGAACTTCCGGTTCGACGGAAATCGAGACCGCGCCGTCCCAGGGATAATTGCTGGTCTGGGTGAACTCTATCTGCGTCCCGGCGATATCGAAACGAGCCGTGCCGTTTCCATAGAGGTGAACGGCGAGTGCGTCGTCCGACAGGCCGTAGAAATAGCTGCCGATCGAGGCGACCATGCGCCCGACATTGGGCGGGCAGCACGGGCAGCGGTGCCATTTCCAGCGGTGGTGGGCGCCGCGGCTTTCGAGCGGATTCTCGTAGAAGAACAGCGAGCCGTCGAGCGACAGGCCGGAGATCGAGCCGTTGTATAGCGCCCGCTCCATGATGTCAGCGTAGCGCGCATTGGGGCCCATGCCGAGCATGCGGTTTGCCCAGAACACCAGGCCGACCGAAGCACAGGTCTCGGCATAGGCGGTGTCGTTGGGCAGGTCGTAATCGGCGGTGAAACCCTCATTGTGCGAGGACGGCCCGAGGCCGCCGGTGACGTAGAGGTTCTTGGTCATGAGGTCGTCCCACAGCCGGTCGAGCGCTACCCGCAGCGTGTCGTCGCCGTATTCGGTGGCGATGTCGGCCATGCCCGAATAGAGATACATCGCCCGCACCGCATGGCCGACGACCTTGTCCTGCTCGCGCACCGGTTTGTGCGACTGGTTGTATTCGTAAGTCTTGAAATGATAGGCCTTGGGGTCGGCGCCGCGGGCGCGCGCCTCCTCGTCGAAATAATGCGGCTCAAGCCCGCGCTGGTCGATGAAGTATCTGGCTAGCTCCATGTATTTGCGCTCGCCGGTCACCCGCGCCAGCTTGACCAGCGCCAGCTCGATCTCCTCATGGCCGCAATAGCCCTTCTTCTTGCCGGGCTCGGGACCGAACGTCTCGGCAATGTGATCGACATAGCGGCACATGATGTCGAGCAGCTTGCGTTTTCCCGTGGCCTGGTAATAGGCGACCGCGCCTTCGATCAGGTGGCCGGCGCAATAGAGCTCGTGGCAGTCGCGCAGATTGGTCCAGCGCAGGCCGGGCTGGATGCGCTGGTACCAGCTCGACAGATAGCCGTCGGGCTGCTGCAGCTTGCCGTACATGTCGATGACGGCATCGATCTTCTTCTCCAGCTCGTCGTTGCGGCGGCGGTAGAGCGAATAGGCGGCGGTCTCGATGGTCTTGCCCCAATCGGAGTCCCAGAACATCTGGGTGGTCACCGTCGATCCGGTGAACTCGTTGCCGGCGGTGGCCGCCTCGTCCGGCGAGGGTGAGTGGAACGGAATGACGACGCCGGGCGACGGCCGGTCCGGGTCGATCTGCTCGAGCATGCGCGCCTCGACGCAGCGGTCATAGAGGATGCCGGCGGTTTTTGAGGCGACGGCATCGACGCGGTCGCCCCAGAAGCCGCGCACGTCGACCTGCGGCACCGGCAGCGGGCGGAAGGCGAGTTTCGGCTTGGCGCCCTGACTGGCGGATTGCGATGCGGTCATCAATTTACTCCGGTTCGGTTCGATTGGTCACTTCACGGCCCCTGCCATCAGGCCGCGGATGTAGAAGCGCTGCAGCAGCAGGAAGAGCACCAGGCACGGCACCATCATGACGGTGACGCCGGCCTGCACGGCGCCCCAGTCGATGGCGCCGAAGCGGCCGGACTGCAGTGCGGTCATCATGATCGGCAGCGTGAATTTGGACTGGTCGGTCATCAGCACCAGCGCCGCCAGAAACTCGTTCCAGGCGCCGAGGAAGGCGAACAGCGCGATGGTGACGATTCCCGGCCAGACCAGCGGCAGCATCACCCTCAGCAGCATGGTGACGTTGTTGGCGCCGTCCATGCGCGCGGCCTCCTCGATCTCGCGCGGCACCGCGTCGAAGGCGTTGCGCATCATGAAGATCGAGAACGGCAGCTGCAGCGTGACGTAGACGCAGACCAGCCCGGTCAGCGTGTTGTGCAGGCCGATCTTGGTCAGTACCAGGAAGATCGGCGTCAGGATCGACTGGAACGGGATCATGATCGTCGACAGGATGACGACGAAGAGCAGGTTCTTCAGCGGAAAGCGGAAGCGCGAGAAGCCGTAGCCGGCGAGCACGCTGACGATCACCGACAGCACCACGGTCATCACCGAGACATAGATGCTGTTTTGCGCCGGCAGCCAGAGGCCATCGCCGAAGGTGTTGAGCGTGGCGTAGTTCTCGAGCGAGATGCCGCTGGTCGGCCACGGCGGCAGCGGCGGCTGGCGCGCCTCCTGCGCCGGCTTGAAGGCCGAAAGCACCGTCCAGGCGATCGGCGCCAGGAACAGTATCGACGCGATGATGCCGGTCGAGTGCTCGGCGATCTGCATGCCGATGCGGCGTTTGCGGGTGCGAGCCTGCGCCATCAGTCGACCCCCTCGGGATTGCGCAGCAGCCGCAGCTGGATAAGGCTGAGCGCTACCAGGATGACCAGCAGGACCATCGACAGTGCTGCGCCATAGCCGAGCTTGAACGACACGAAGGACTGGTTGAAGATCCAGTAGACGGCGGTCAGCGTCTGGTTGCGCGGGCCGCCGCGCAGAATGATGTAGAACTGGTCGAAGGCGAGGATCGAGCCGGCAACCGACAGGATCAGCGCCAGCGCCAGCGTGCGGCGCATCAAGGGCAAGGTAATCGCCCGGAACCGCGCGAATGGCCCCGCCCCGTCGATCATCGCCGCCTCCTGCAGGTCCGGCGGGATCGACTGCAGGCCGGTCATCAGGATGATCATGGTGAAGCCCGCCACCTTCCACACGACCATGGCGATGATCGACCAGAAGGCCGGCTGGAAGGTCGCCAGCAGGTTGAATTTCTTCTCGGTCAGGCCAAGCTCGAAGGCGGCCGGGCTGAACAGGCCGGAATCGACATTGAGCAGCCACGACCACAAAAGGCTGGCCGAGGCGAAGCCGATGACCGCCGGCATGAAGAAGGACGTGCGGTAGAAGCCGGTCAGCTGCCGCGGCCTTTCGATGAACAGCGCCAGCGGAAAGGCGACGGCGAAGATCGCGATCGTCACCACCACCGTGTAGTAGCCGGTGAACTTCAGCGCGTTCCAGAAGCGGGTATCGCGCAGGATCGCCCAGTAATTGTCGAGCCCGATGAAGCTGTGCGCGCCCATCAGCGGCCAGTTGTGCAGCGACATCCAGGCGGTCATGCAAAGCGGCACGATGAAGAAGACGACGACAAGCGCAACGGCGGGCGCGACATAGAGCAGGCCGATCCACTGCCGGCGGCCGGCGCCGACCAGTTTGTATGCGCGCGCTGGCGCGGAGATTGCTGTGATGGTGGTCATGCCGTGGTCTTCCGTTAGCGCTACGTCCCCCTCCCCCTTGAGGGGAGGGTCCGGCCGAAGGCCGGGGGTGGGGTCCTCTGCGAAGTGCGCCGACATCAAAAGAGCGTCGAGCACTGCCGCGATGACCCCACCCGGACCTGCGGTCCGACCTCCCCTCAAGGGGGAGGTTAAGGGGCTGCGGGGGTGGGGTCGCCTGCGAAGTGCGCCGACAGAAACGTCGAGTACTGCCGCAACGACCCCACCCGGACCTTTGGTCCGACCTCCCCTCGAGGGGGAGGTGGAGCCGGCGCCTTACTTCTGCGGCGCCGAATCGATGATCGACTGCATCGTTTCCTGCGCGTTGGCGATGGCGCCGTCGACGTCTTCGCCGAAGAAGACCTCGTTCATCATCTGGTTCCACGGACCGTTGGCCGAGTTGATCAGGTCGTTGAACACCACCGAATAGGGCGTGCGGCCCTTGGCCATCGCTTCGGCGGCGACCTTGTAGCGCGGGTCGAGGTCTTTCAGCGCCTCGTTGGCGATGTCGCCGCGCACCGGCAGGCTGCCGTATTTCGCCAGGATGGTCTGGCCCTCGAGCGAATAGGCGAAGTCGAGGAACTCCTTCACCACCGCGACCTTGGTGGTGCCCTTGGTGACGACGAAATTGTCGCCGCCGGCAAACGACGACCAGCCGCCATCCTTGCCCGGCAGGAAGGTGATGCCGTAGTCGATGTCGGGATATTGCGTGTTCAACGCGCCGATGGCGAAGGCGCCGGACGGCGAGATGCCGATATTGCCGGTGGCGAAGGCGGCAAAGAAGTTGGAGCCGGTGTCGGTCTGCGCGCCTGATGGCACCAGGTCCTTCTTGACCATCGAACGGTAGAGGTCGATGGCGCCGCGCATCTGCGGCGTGTCCAGCGTCGCCTTGGAGCCGTCCTCGGTCAGGATGTCGCCGCCCGAGGCCCAGATCAGCGGCGTGAAGGTGAAGATGTTGCAGCCGCCGCAATTGCCGGAGAAGTAGAAGCCCTTGATGTCGCCGCCGAGCGCATTGACCTTTTCGGCGTCGGCTTCGATCTCGGCCCAGTTGGTCGGGCCCTTTTCCGGGTCGAGGCCGGCCTGCTTGAACAGCTTCTTGTTCCAGATGAGCACCGAGGAATCCGCCGAGAACGGCAGCCCGTAGATGCGGCCCTTATAGGTGCCGGTCTTGACATGCGCCGGCGACAGGCTGGCGAAATAGGGCAGCGATTTCGCCCAGTCGGTGATGTCTTCCAGCTGGCCGGCGGCGGCGAAGGACGGCGTGTAGATCAGGTCTAGCGACAGCGCATCGGGCGCCGTGCCGCCGGCGGCGGCGGCACCGTATTTCGGGATGATTTCGGCGTTGGGAATGATGTCGAGCTTGATCTGGTTCTGATGCCCCTTGTTGAAGGCATCGACGATGCGCGGCATGAAGTTCGAGCCGTCGGCGCGAACCCAGATGTTGGCGGTGTCGGCGGCGGCCGAGCCGGCCGTTGCCAGCGTGCCCAATATGCTCGCGGCGACGGCGAGCCCGGTAATGGTGGTTCTCATGCTTCTCCTCCACATGGTTTTAATTTAGCGTCTTAATTTAGCCGCGCCCCCAAGCGGGTGACTATCGACACGGCCCGTTTCGTTCAGCCGTCCGGCGGACGGCCGCATGACTGACGCACCACCAGCCGGCACGGCAGTTTTCTGATGCCCGGCTCGGCGGGTTCGCCGCCGACGAGCGAAAGCAAGGCAAGGCCGGCCTCGCGGCCAAGTGCTGAAAGGTTCATGTCGACGGAGGTCAACGGCGGGCGGGTCGCCTCGGCGACGATCTGCCAATTGTCGAAACCGATGACGCCGACCTCGTCCGGCACGCCGATACCGCGCTCGCGCAAGGCGTCGATGACGCCGCGCGCGATCTGGTCGTTGCCGCAGAAGACGGCATCGGGTTTTTCGCCATCGCGTCCCTTGCCGTCGAACAGCGTCTTGACCGCCTCATGGCCCCAGGCCTCCGACCACGGGCCGAGCAGCGGCTCCATGACCGGCAGGCCGTTCTCGGCCAGCACCGCGCGATAGGCCTCGGCCCGCGCATGCACCACGGCAAAGCTTGCGGGACCGCTGACATGCGCGATGCGCCGCCGTCCGAGCCGGCAAAAATGCTCGACCGCCAGCCGCGCCCCGCCGGCATCATCGGAGACGAAGGCGATGGAGCCGGGATCGGGCTCGGTGAAGGCGTAGATCGCCGGAATGCCGAGATTGGCGAGATCGACCGGCAGGTGGCGGTCGATGCGCTTGCCAGTGGCGATGATGCCGTCGACGCGCTTGTCGAGCATGGCATCGACATGCAGCTGGGCAAGGCGCGGGTCGTCCTCGACATTGCACAAAAACACCGAGACGCCGGCATCGACCAGCGCGTCGGAAACGCCGGCCATCAGCGGCAGCGAAAAGCGGCCATAGGTGTCGTTGGTCAAAAGCCCGACGGTAAAGGAGCGCCGCCGCAACAGGCTCTGCGCCAGGCTGTTCGGGCGAAAGCCAAGCCGCTGCGCCGTCTCGCGAATCCGCGTACGCGTCTCGGCCGTCATCCGCCCCTGCCCGTTCAGCGCTTTCGAGGCCGTCGCGACGCTGACGCCGGCAAGGGCCGCCACCTCGCGGAGGGTGACTGGCTGCTTGACAGGCGTTGGCTGCGCATCGGACGCCATGATTTGAATATCGATCCTCCCATTTGAGAAAAGCTTTTCTCTTACCGGCTCTCTTACCGGCCTGCGAGGCGCTGAATGGTGAAGTCAGCGGATGCCGGCAGAGTTGGGAAAAGGTTTTCTCAAAAGGAAGATTAGGGGAAGGATGCAAGGATGGCAAGAGGGAATGGCCTGGTTACAGGCATGTTCGGCAGTCAACTACGACTCGCTGCCCTGGGTCCAGGATCTGCCATGGCGGCCCGAAGGAAAGAGGGCGAGCAGCTTTGGCGTGCATTGCCTTTCAGCGGGCACCGCGATGGAATAATCGCGGTGCCGCAGTCTTCCCGCACGGCTAGCAGTTCTCAGTCTGTGGATCGCACGCCTTGTTTTTCTGTTTCTGTGGCTTGGGCTTGGCCGCCTGCTCGGGCTCGGCCTGCTGCGGCTCGGCGGCGGGCTGCTTCTTGGCCTTCGGCTTCTCAGGCTTGGCAGCCTGCTCCGGCTCAGCTTGCTGCTGCTCGGCAGCGGGCTGCTTCTTGGCCTTCCGCTTCTCAGGCTTGGCCGCCTGTTCCGGTTCGGCCTGCTGCTGCTCGGCGGCGGGCTGCTTCTTGGCCTTCGGCTTCTCAGGCTTGGCCGCCTGTTCCGGCTCGGCCTGCTGCTGCTTGGCGGCGGGCTGCTCCTTGGCCTTCCGCTTCTCAGGCTTGGCCGCCTTGCCGGGCTCGGCCTGCTGCTGCTCGGTCGCCGGCTGCTCCTTGGCCTTCGGCTTCTCAGGCTTGGCCGCCTTTTCGGGCTCGGCCTGCTGCTGCTCGGCGGCTGGCTGCTTGCCGACCTTCGGCTTCTCAGGCTTGGCGGTTTCTTCGGGCTTGGCCTGCTCGGTCGTTGCAGCGCCTTCGGTCGGCTTCGATTTCCGGCCAGCCTGAACCTGCTTCACCTCCTCGATGTCTTTGAGCTTAGCTGGTTTGGCCTTAGGGTCGGCTTTCACCTCGCCCTCAAAGACAGCGACCGTATCGTTTTCCAGTTTGCCGGACTGCTCGGGCGCGTCGGTCTTGCTGACCTTGACGGCAGTCACCTTCTGGTTCGTCTCCTTTTCGATTACATCGACATCAATGACTTTGTTGATCACCAAATTGTTCTGGATCGTCACGTCGCCGGCCGGTTCGGCCGCCTCGACAATGCGCACAAACTCCGGCTCATCACGAATAACGACCACAGAAATGTCCGCGGCAAGGAATTCGCGGGTGGGGACCACAACCCAGTAATAATCCGGCGTCGTGTCGAAGGTCACCTCGATTGAAATCAAATCCGGATCGCGGCGGGGCGGCAGCGGCGCCCAAATGATGTGCTCTCTGTCACGACGCCAACTCACCCATGCTGGCGCCCAGCGAGTGCCCGGAACCCAGTACCAGCCGATATCGTCGGCATAGCCCCACCGGCCGTAATGGTACGTCGCCCAGCCGAATGGCTCGTCGGACACCCAGAGCCAGCCATACTGCTCGGTATAGACCCAGTGTCCAAGCGTATACGGACGCCAATCGTCAGGCACGTCAACCGGCACGAAAACGGTCGCTCCGTGATACGAGACCCAATCACCATAGGAAGACAGGTCTTCGTAGAACGTGTTGATCGAAACGGTGGTGGCAGCCCTTGCCTCGGACACGAGCGACAATGGCGCAATTGGGTTGGGAATCTCGACGATCGTGAGCAGGCAGGCGGTTACACCGCCGAGCATCAGTCGCACCGCATGTTGGGCAAGGACGCGTTTCATCGTAGTCTTCCTCCGAAACAGATCGCCCTTCATCGTACAAACCCGCCGGCTGCCGGATTGTTCCACTTTGCTGACGTTACCCGCACCCCCTCCCGCAACGGCTTGGCATCGCACGATGATATTTGGGATCAGAGTTGCTTCATGAGGGCGGTGACCGTCACAAATGCGCGGCGATAGCTCGTTGGCCAGCGGGCCCAACGGTAAAGGAGCCGCCGCAACAGGCTCTGCGCCTGGCTGTTCGGGCGAAAGCCAAGCCGCTGCGCCGTCTCGCGAATCCGGGTCCGCGTTTCGGCGGTCATTCGCCCCTGCCCGTTCAGTGCTTTTGAGGCGGTGGCAATGCTGACGCCGGCGATGGCGGCCACCTCACGCAGGGTGACGGGGTCTTGGCGGGGGCTGGCGAGGTGTCGGACGGCATGATTTGGGTATCGATCCTCCCAGGTGGGAAAAGCTTTTCTCTTATGGCCCGGCGGGGTGCTGATTGATGATGTCAGCGGGTGCTGGGCGATTTGGGAAAAGGTTTTCTCAGAGGAGAGATTAGGGGAAGGTGGATGGGAAGGCAAGGGCATAACTTGGTTACGGGCGTGGCCGATTTCAGGCTCAGCGCTGTCATCGACCACCGTTCTGCGCCATGGGCACAAACGTTAGAACGCCAGACGATTCTTTGCGCGCGCTCCGCATAAACTGCGAAATGGAAAATCGTAGCTAGGTAGAGAAGAATCTTGATAACTAGAGGAAGAATTAACGTAATGGTTGAATCGACCGAACCTGGAATCAGCATACCTTGACCACCCCAGACATAAATTTTCGCAACATCCGAAAACATCGGAGCTCCCAGAACGATGGGTTTGAGGAACTTACCCGCCAATTGGTGCTCGCAGACCCTCCGGAGAATTATGAAGCGATCGAAAGTCGCGGGCCTGGAGCTGACGGCGGGGTTGAGATACTGGTCAAATTTCCCGATGGTCGTGTTTGGGGCTGGCAAAGCAAATATTTCCCTGATTCATTTGCGGCGTCTGAGGTTGCTCAGCTCAAGAAATCGTTCAGCTCAGCGCTAGCGAATTTTCCCAAGCTGGAACGTTACTATGTCGCCGTTCCCAGGAATTTCTCAGGGCATGCTGAAGGGAACAACGACACTCAGACGAAAAATTGGAACGGCTTCAAAGAGTGGTGCGGCAATGAAGCTGCCAAGCTCGGCCGGTCGGTTTCAATTGAGCTTTGGGATGAAAGCTATTTCGTCGCTAGGTTGCAGCGCAATGATGCAATCTACGCTGGTATGCGGCTTTATTGGTTTGACGAAAAAGCTCTGGACCTTGAGTGGTTTCAAAATCAGTTGGCTAGGTCATTTGCCTATATCGGAAAGCGCTATCGCCCTAATGATCACGTGGAGGTCAGAATAGGCAATACGATCCGCGTATTGCGCCGAGACAGTAGCTTCGAACATCGCTTTTTGCGTCTTTCGCAAAACGTGACTGGCGCGATAGCCACCCTTCAATCGCTCGCAAATATGGATGGTGAAATCGGTCCCCTGAAAGAGCATTGCGCGAGCCTAACGAAATTTCTTGAGGAAAGTAGCGGCTCTTTGACGGGTTGCGATCACGGAGATCTATACGCACGTCTGTTGTCGGAGACTTTGCGCAAAATTTCTGCAACTAGACGTGAAAATCCGTCTTATCGAGCCCTGATTGACGCCCAATACGAGCAACATGAAGAAACCCATCCGGAAACAGGCGAGACGAAATCCTCATATGTGTTCTCTGACGGGGTCCGAGACAAAATAAGAGATCTCGCCACGAAGATCGGAGAGGCATCATCAGAGTTGTCGTCACGGGAAATTGAACTGCTGCGACAACCCATACTACTGGTGGACGGAGAAGCAGGAATAGGCAAATCCCACCTACTCGCCAGCGAAGTCGAAACCCACGTAAAAAGCGGCAATCCTGCGCTATTCGTTCCCGCAAGGGTTCTGGACCATGGCGACAGACCGGAACAGGATTTGTTGCGCTACCTGGATATCGGTGATCTCCGATTCGAGACTTTCTTAGCCGCGCTCCATAGCGCTGCACTCGCGGACGGCAATCCAGTTCTCTTTGTGATCGATGGTTTAAATGAAAGCTTGTTTGCTAGGGGGTGGGAATCCGGACTGCCAAGCCTCATCGCGCAAATCAAGAAATTCAGCCGCATTGCGCTTTGCGTCACCATTCGCTCTTCTTACCGAGAACTTTGTATCCGCCCGGGGCTGGATTTAAACCAGATTTCGCATCGTGGATTTAGAGGGCAACTTGGAGAGGCAGCAAAAGAATATCTCGACCGAAACGGAATCGAACGCCCTTCGGCACCAATTTTTGGCTTGAACGAAATCCTCTACAATCCCCTATTTCTTTCGACTGCTGTGGATTTCATGAAAGCTAAGGGCCTAGTCTCGTTTCCACGCGGCTTGGACTCTATCGCTACGCTGATATCATTCTGGCTCGGCGCGGTTGAGCAAAACTTGATCACACGAGGTTTTGATCGTATTTCACTGAACGATAGGACGATTCCAAAGATAATGAAGAAGCTTGCGTCGGAGATGGCGATAAGCGGAAGCGAATACGTTTCTTATGAGATAGCCTACAAGATTTGCGAAGACGCAGTTAATCTGGCTCTGCCGACAAAAGACAGCGATCGGCTTTTGCCGCGCTTAATAGATGAGGGCTTGTTGCTTGACTTTCCGTCTGGCGATTCTGAGACGGGAAAGCGCGTATCATTTGCATTTCAGAAATTCAGTGATTACTTCGTCGCCGATGCGATAATTCGCGATTGCAAAGACCTTGAAACCCTCGCTAAAGAGCTGAGGGGCGATGGAAAATACGGATATCTTTTTTCAGAAGAGCGGTACCATCAATTCGCGGGACCACGAATTGCACTCCTTGCTCTGACTCCGACTAGGCTTAAGCGAGAACTTCCGCTGATAGAAGATAATTTCTTTGAACACGTGAAAATATCAGTGGACGAATTTGTGTCATCAATGTCGTGGAGACACGGTCCAGACATCTCAGATGAAACGGTAAACTTGCTTGAACGGCAAAGACAAAAGAGGGGGAAAAAAGATTCGTTGATTGGCGACTCTGAATGGTTCGACTTACTTCTTGCGATGGCCCCACTATCAGATTGCCCCCTCAACGCGTCTTATTTGAAGAAAGAACTGGCATCGTTACCACTCGGTGAACGTGATGCGAAATGGTCAGTCTATCTTGTCGGAAGAACCGAGGCACATGACGATGACTGGCCCGCTGTACAACAACTGATCGACTGGGCCTGGGTTGCGCCAAGGTCCGAAATTGAAGCAGAAAAGATCCATCAGGTAGCAACAGCACTAGCCTTGATGACCTCCACCATGGACAGAGAGTTGCGGGATTGCGCGACCAAGGCTCTGGCCAGCCTACTCGTTAAGTTTCCCGAAGAAATTCCGATATTGATAGACGAGTTTGCCGAGTGGGATGATTCGTACGTCCGAGAGCGCATCTTGGCCTCCGCTTCGGCCGGCGCGCTATACTGCGTTGACAAAGATATTTTGAAAGCTGCCGCACTCGCGGCCGATCGCATGGTCTTCGATAAACACCCGGTGGAGCGGCATGCGTGGACAAGACGCTACGCTCAGATCATCGTTAATCATGCCGCATTTAACAACGTCGGGATTAGCAAAGAACTCATAGCCAGGTCTGCTCCACCTTATTCGTCTGACTTGATATCGGACTGGCCGACTCTGGAGCAGATCGCAACGCATCATAAAAGCACCGGATCCATCTTCAGTTCGGTCGTCGGCTACATCAGCACGCCTTTTGATGGAAAGGCGCCCATGATGGCAGGAGACTTCGGTCGCTATACCATGGGCGGAATCGACAACAGTTTTTCGCTGGCTGTTCGGGGAGGTCAACCTCCACTAACTCGCAAAGAGGAGATAGGCCTCTTTTGGGACAAGGTTGCTGCACTCGGTCTAAATGCTCAAGACGCCCATGGCGAACTCACCCGACTATCTGAGCTGCAGGAAAAGAGCAGGCTCTTTGATCTTATGGAATCTGTCGGTCGACATGACAGTTCATTGAAAAGCGACAACGCCAATCAAGAAATTGGTGGGAAGGTGGTCGAAGAGCGTTATGCGGAAACCGAGAATTCGCTTTTGGGGTTGTTGCCCGATGAATTGAAAGAAGAATACCAGCGCCTTCAACCGCTAAACAGATTCCGAGAAAACGGAATCCCGATGTTTCCGCTTTCGAAGGGTCAATGCTGGGTTTTCAATCGGACGCTGGAACTTGGATGGCAACAATCCTTGCACGAGGAAATCGAAAAAAACCAGCTGAGATATTCCCATGGCAGGCATGACCACCAGGTGGAGAGAATTGGAAAAAAATACCAGCACATCGCGTTCGCCGAGCTAATCGGCTATCTGGCTGACCATCATTGGTACGTGGATTGGGGAAAGATACCGAGCGTTCTGATCCAGCTTGAAGATTTCGAACGTGCCGATATCGATGCGACGTATTTAAGCGGTTCATTCAGCAAGCCAGCTGGGACGTATATGCCGGCAGCAATACGCGTACCGGAAATGGCCTTTGTCCCTAGCAGCCCCAAAAGTAACATGGCCTGGACGAAAACTTTGGACGATATTCCGGTCCCAACACCGTTTCTCATCCAACCAGATATGGACGGGCACCAATGGTGTTTACATCGTAGCTTTTGCAGAAGTTCCGACTACATGAGAGGTTTTGAGTCGAGCGATCCATTTAGAAGCGCCCAATATGGAATAGAACTCATTCTCGTCAATCGCGAGGACTTGGGCAAATTGGGAAGCCTGACGACCGAAATAATAAATCAAAACAGCCACGATGTGTTCGAGAACGGCTGGTCTTCGCCCTCCCTCTTCGGCCAGCGGAGCTTTAGGCACCAAGCCTCGACCCCAACTTTTTCCCTGTCATGCGACGCAGCCAATTTCAAATTTGGGCGAATTGCCGAGAGTTTTTCACCTAAATATAGTGAGTTTGATCGAAGTGGCGTTACAGAAGAGACAGGATTCTCGACGCCTCATCCCGCATTGTTGGCAGAGTTGAAGCTCCGCCCCAAGGATGGATGGTCGAATTTCTTTGTGACATCTGATGGCGATCCCGCATTTTCTGACAGTCCCGAATTCTTAGCTGGCATCACAATTGTTCGACGCGACCTCATCGAGGAATTCGCAAACAACAACAATTTGACAATTGTTTGGAGGGTCTGGGTCGAAAAGGACGGCGGTCAGGGAACCAACCATTTCAGCGAACGCCACGATCAGTTTGCACGTAACGATTTTATTGGTTTCTTCTTCCAGGAGAGCGGAAAGTGGCAAGGAAAATTGATACCATTTCGAACCTAGTCAATTGGCAGCCAAGTCTGCTGGGTCAAAAGCTGCCATCGTAGGACGGTTTCACATAAACGCGACCGCCTCACCGCAGCCTTTACCTCAGCCTCCCCTCCACAGTAGCACCAGCCCTCGTCTCCACACCTTCCTCCCGCTTCAGTTCGTGCTTGATCTCCGCCGTCTCCTGAAAATCGAGCGCGCGATATTTCGACACCGCCGCTGTCGGAGCGGCACTGTTTCAGCTATTGGCGACGATCGACCACATTGCATCAGGTCGACGCAGATCGCCGCTTGTTGCTGACATCGACTAAAAACGACAGAGCACCGCCATTTTTCACAGCGCATGTCGCACAAAGCCTTCGCCATCCGTCCTCTGACAGAAGGAACCCGCCATGAGAAAACTGATCGTCACCGAATTCATCAGCGTCGATGGGATCGCCGAGGTCGAGAAGCTGGCGAGCGTGACCTGGAACGATGAAATGCAAAAGTTCAAGGACGACGAGCTTGCCGACAGCGCCGCCATGCTTTTGGGGCGCATGACCTATCAGATCTTTGCCGGCCCAAGGAGACCGGAGACTTCGCCGACTGCTTCAACGCGCTGCTGAAATATATCGCCCCGACGAGCTTGACGCCGCGCGGATCCCTCCCGCCATCGATGCGATCGAGTTCGCAGCCACCTGGCGGAAGGTTCTGATCCGCCCTTTCTTGCTGCGGCGGTGGAAGACGTCTTGATCCAGCCACAAGCCCAAATTGCTGGATTTGGCAGCCCAGGAAGGATAAGGTTGGTTTTTGGTTCAGCGATGGAACAGAGACTAGCCGCAATTCTGGCTGCCGATATGGCGGGCTACAGTCGGCTAATGGAGGCCGACGAATCCGGCACGCTCGCACGCCTTCGGACCCATCGCATAGAACTGGTCGATCCCGCCATCGCGAAGAACAAGGGCCGGATCATCAAGACCACCGGAGACGGCATGCTCGTTGAGTTCCAGAGCGTGACCGATGCCGTGAAATGCGCCGTGGAAATCCAACAGCGTATGAAACGGCGCAATTCGGATGTGCCGCAAGAACGGCGCATCGAATTCAGGATCGGCATAAATCTCGGCGACATCATTTTCGACGATGAGGATATTTTCGGCGACGGCGTCAATATTGCCTCGCGCATCGAGCAACTCGCCGACGTCGGCGGTATCTGCGTGACCGCAGCGGTGGCGACCCAAATTGCCGACCGTCTCGAAATTGCCATGGAGGACCTGGGCGAGAAGACGTTAAAGAACATCAGCCGCCCGGTTCGCCTCTATCGCGTTGGGTTTGACAGTCCTGCCCTGCCAGAAGTCGAGGCAAAGCGATCCATCTCGAAACCTTCGATAGTGGTGCTGCCATTCACCAACATGAGCGGCGACCCCGAGCAGGAATTTTTCGCGGACGGACTGACCGAGGACATCATCACCGAACTGTCCCGCCACCATGAGCTGTTCGTCATCTCGCGCAATTCCAGCTTCGTCTACAAGAACCGCGCCGTGAACGTGCGCGAGGTGGCCGAGAACCTCACCGTCCAATACCTGGTGGAGGGAAGCGTCCGCAAGATCGGCGACAGGGTGCGCGTGACGGTTCAGCTCATCGACACGGCGAACGACGCTCATATTTGGGCAGACAAATATGACCGGAAGCTGGACGACATATTCGCGATTCAGGATGAGGTGACCGCGGCGATCGCAGCCACGCTGCCCGGTCGTGTCGAGGCGGCTCAGCGGGACCAGCTCGCGCGGGCGAAACCTGCAAACATGGCCGCGTATGAATGTGTGCTTGCTGCCAAGGTGCTGCACCACCGAAGCACGATTGCGGATAATGAACGCGCGCAAACCTTGATAGAAAGGGCCGTCACGCTCGACCCCGATTATGCCCATGCCCATGCCTGGCGGGCCTGCATTCTTGGCCAAGCCTGGGTCCATAACTGGTGCGAAGACAGGGATGCCATCTGGAACAACATTATGACGGCGCTGGACAGGGCGCTGGCGCTGGACAACAACGATGCCGATGTCCACCGCATCCTCGCGGCAGTGAACGTGAACAACAATGAGCTGACCACTGCGCGCTACCATCAAGAGCGGGCGCTGGCCCTCAATCCCAATTACGACCTCGTGGTGGTGCAGCAAGGCGAGTTATTGACGTGGCTCGGGAGGCCGGAAGAGGGAATTGAATGGATCCGCAAGGCAATGCAGTTGAACCCGCACCACCCGGAGAGGTTCTGGAGCCATCTGGGAAAGGCGCATTTCGCCGCGCGCCAGTATGGCGAGGCGATCGAAGCTTTCATGCATCTGTCAACCATGGACTCGGCTCAGCACGCTTTCGCCGCTGCCTGCTACGGCTGGCTCGGCGACGAAATCGCGGCCGCGGCGCATCTAGGCAAGATCAGAACGCTCGATCCCCAATTCGACCTCGATTCATTTATTGCCACCCTGCACTTTGCCCAGGAGTCTGATGTGCAGCACGTCCGCGAAGGACTGCTGAAAGCCGGTATTGCCCACCTGTAGGCAGCCGGTAGCTACGACCCAGATCCAATCGCGGACAGGTAAAAAAGACCGGCCCCCGATGCGGACCTTGTGGCATGACCGAACGACGGGCCGGTCGGAGAAGCTTTTCCCACGCTATCGGTCTTTGGAAGCGAACAGGGAAAACCCTCCCCCTGAAAAAGCGCTGCGCTAGTTGACGGCGCATGTCGCGTAAGGCCCGCCCTGCCAGAAAGGAACCCGCCATGAGAAAACTCATCATCACCGAATTCATCAGCGTCGATGGCATTGCCGAGGTCGAGAAGCTGCCGAGCGTGGCCTGGAACGATGAGATGCAGAAGTTCAAGGACGACGAGCTTGCCGATAGCGGCGCCATGCTGTTGGGGCGCACGACCTATGAGATCTTTGCCGGCTCGTGGCCCAAGGAGACCGGAGACTTCGCCGACCGCTTCAACGCGCTGCCGAAATATATCGCCTCGACCAGCTTGCAGGCGCTCGACTGGCAGCCGGCGGAGCTGCTGCAGGGCGCGTTGCCGGAAGCGGTCAGAGGGCTGAAGCAAGGCAGCGGCGGCAACATCTATGTGCATGGCAGCCTCAGCGTCGCGCAGGAATTGCTGCGCCACGGCCTGGCCGACCGCATCCGCCTGCTCAGCTACCCCGGTGCCGTCGGCCAGGGCAAGCTGCTGTTCCCGCCCGGCGCGCAATTGCCGCTCGAGCTGATCTCGGCCAGGCAATTCAGCAACGGCGTGGTGGCGCTGGAGTATGCGGCTGGGATGGCGTGATGAGCCAATCTCCCCCCTCGAGGGGGAGATGCCCGGCAGGGCAGAGGGGGGCGGTTCGACCGGGCTCGGCTCCTCTCTTGCGGCAGTGGGGTGGTTGGCGCATTACGCGAGACGACCCCCTCTGTCGCCTTCGGCGCTCCCCCTCAAGGGGGGAGATTGGCAGCGCCCCTACACCGTCCGCTGCCTGCCCTCGACCGCAGCGTCTTCCCGCGCCTTCAGCGCCTTCTCGATCTCGCGCTTCAGCTCGTCCTTGATCGCCACCGTCTCTGCCATCAGCGCCTCGACCTTCATGAAATCGAGCACCCGGTATTTCGAAACGGCCGGCCGGATCAGAATGTCGGGCCGGCTCTGGTTCAGCTTGCTGGCGATGATCGACTGCATCATCAGCTGCGTGGCGCCGAACATCAGGTCGACGGAGGTCGGGAATTTGCGGCCGGCCTCGGTCGGCGCGCCGACCACGTCGACGGCGATGATGATGTCGGCGTCGAGCTCGATCAGGTCGAACGGCACGGGATTGTAGATGCCGCCGTCGATCAGCAGCCTGCCGTCGCGCATCACCGGGCGGAACACCGCCGGGATCGCCGCCGAGGCGGCCAGCGCCGAATGCAGCTCGCCTTCGTCGAACACGGCGAGCTTGTGGCCATAAAAGTCCGTTGCCGTCACCTTCAGCGGTATCTTCAATTCGGCGAAGGTCTCGGGAATGGCGTCGGGCAGGAACGCCTTGAGGATGCGCTCGACATTGAACTGGCTGACCCGTAGGCCGGCCTGCATCGCCTCGGCAAAAGTGCCGGGCCGCGCCCGCCACATGCGCGTCGCCACTTCGGCGCGGCGGCCGAGGATCGAGCGCGTATAGTCGTGGATGTCCTTGCCGGTCATGCCCGAGGCCATGCCGGCGCCCATGATGGCGCCGATCGACGAGCCGGCTATTGCTGCCGGCCTTATGCCCAGCTCGTCCAGAGCCTCGATGACATGGATATGCGCCAGCCCACGCGCGCCGCCGCCGCCAAAGGCGATGCCGAAGCTAGGGCTCATCCCTTGTTGGCCGCGCCGAGCTTCGGCCCGACCACCATGACGGCCGGCTCGGCGGAGAGCAGCTTTTTCGCCACCGCTTTCACCTGGTCCAGCGTCACCGCGTTTATCAGGGCGGCGCGGCGCTGCATGTAGTCGATGCCGAGCTTGCCGAGCTG
This sequence comes from Mesorhizobium sp. M0437, assembly GCF_040321335.1. Taxonomy (NCBI): domain Bacteria; kingdom Pseudomonadati; phylum Pseudomonadota; class Alphaproteobacteria; order Hyphomicrobiales; family Phyllobacteriaceae; genus Mesorhizobium; species Mesorhizobium sp. M0437. The sequence goes on along the minus strand of NZ_JAMYRK010000007.1, from coordinate 124,363 downwards.
GATCTCGACCAGCGTTGAGGCGATCGCGCCGGAGGAATTCAGATTGTTTATGGCATAAGCGCCGATCATGTATTTCTTGGTCGCCGCCAGCTCGGCTTCGGTCGGCCCCTCCTCGGCCATGCGCTTGACCACGTCGCGCACCACGGCCAGCGTCTCGGCCGCCCTGTCGGCGCGGGTCGAGGTGGTGATGGACAGCGCCTCGGAATGCTGGTGGTCGACGAGGTCGGAGCTGACGCTGTAGGCCAGACCGCGCTTCTCGCGCACCTCGTCGAACAGCCGCGAGGTGAAGGTGCCGCCGCCGAGGATCTCGTTCATCAGCACCGCGGCGAAAAAATGCGGCGCATTCCGCTTCACGCCGGGATAGGCGAGTTGCAGCGAGGCCTGCGGCTGGTCGTAAACGACCTCGAGCTGCTGGCCGAGCTTCAGCTCGATGTCGGGAACGGGCGTCAGCGCCTGCTTTTCCGGCAGGCTGCCGAACACCAGGTCGAGCTTCTGCTTCAGCGTCTCGGCGTCGATGGCGCCGACCACCGCGACATGCAGGCCGTCGCGGGCGAAATTCGCCTTGTGGAAGGCGGCGAGATCGGCCGGCGTGATCGTCGCGATGCTTTGCCTGGTGCCCTGGTCGGGCCGCGCATAGGGATGCCTGCCGTAGATCGCTTCCAGCCATTTACGTTGGGCGAGCGTGTCGGGATCACGCTCGTTGGCGATGATGCCGGACAGGATCTGCGCGCGGATGCGGTCGATCGGCACCTGGTCGAAGCGCGGCTGGTTGACCGCCACGCGCAACAGGTCGAAGGCGCCGTCGCGCTGCTCGGCCAGCATGCGCATCGAGCCGTAGATGCCGTCGCGTTGCGCCTCGAAGCTCATCTCTGCACCGACGTCGTCGAGCTTGATCTGGAAGGCCTCGCTGTCGAGGTTGCCGGCACCTTCGTCGAACAGGCCGCTCATCAGATTGGCAAGCCCTTCCTTGCCGGGCGGGTCCTGCGTCGCGCCGCCATCGAAAACGAAGCGGATAGCGACGATCGGCACCGAATAATCCTCCACCAGCCAGGCGGTGATGCCCTTCGACGAGGTCACCTCCTGGATGTTCATGGCGGCGCGAGCGGAAAGCGCCGGCAGGAGGAGAAAGACGAGGGAGAGAATGAGGGTGGCCAGAAGAGGGCCGGCGCGCCAATTGCCAAGGTCGGCGCCGCCCCTCATCGCCCTGCCGGGCACTTCTCCCCGTATAGTGACGGGGAGAAGGGGCTGGCCGCTGTCCCGGCGCTCGCTCTGCAAACGCTGAAGATTAGCGAAACCGTCGATGACGGCGCCCCTCTCCCCGTCCGTATACGGGGAGAGGATGCCGGCAGGCAGGTGAGGGGCGGCGCCGACGCTCAAACTCATCATCAAATCAATTCCCAGCCTGGGTTTGCGGCAGAAGATAGCCGGTCGTTGCGTGGTCGAGATTGAGATAGCGGGCAGCGACTTCCTTGACCTGGTCGGCGGTGACCTTGCGGATGCGGTCCGGCCATTGCTGGACGTCCTGGACGTTACCGCCTGTGGCGAGCGTCGAGCCGTAGATGTTGGCCATGTCCTCCTGCTTGTCGCGGGCAAAGATCATCGAACGTACGAAACGGTCCTTGGATTTTTCCAGCTCGTCGCTGGTGACGCCGTCTTTCGCGATGCGGGCGATCTCGGCGTCGACCGCGGCCTCGATGTCGGCAAGCTTGGCATCGCCGCGCGGCGCGCCGTAGACGGTGAAATTGGTGTCGTCGAGCATGGTGCCCTGGAAGAAGGCGCCGGCCTCGGCGGCGATGCCTTGCCTGACGACAAGCTCCTGGTAGAGCCGGCTGCGGTTGCCGCCGCCGAGGATTTCGGACAGCACGTCGAGCGCTTCGGCTTCGCCGGGCTTTGCCGTGTGATAGGACGCGACCACCCATTGCGTGGTGAAGCTCGGCACGCTGACACGCCCGTCGGTCAGCGTCACCGTGCGCCTGGTGTTCTGCTCCGGCTCGACCGGGCGGATGCGCGGTGGCAGATCCGGGCCGCGCGCGATCTTGCCAAAGGTCTTTTCGGCCAGCGCCTTAACCGTTTCCGGCTCGACATCGCCGGCCACCACCAGCACGGCGTTATTGGGTGTATAATATTTGTTGTAGAAAGCCATCGCGTCGGTGCGGTTCAGCTTCTCCATCTCCTGCATCCAGCCGATGACCGGAATGCGGTAGGGCTGGTTCTGCCACAGCGTGGCGTCGATCTCCTCGTCGAGCACCGCCTGCGGATTGCTATCGATGCGGGAGCGGCGCTCCTCGAGGATGACGTCGCGCTCGGTCTTGATGACGTCGTCGTTGAGGATGAGATTGCGCATGCGGTCGGCCTCGAAGCCCATCATCTCACCGAGCGCCTGCGGCACCACCGTCTCGTGAAAGGCGGTGTAGTCGTATGAGGTGAAGGCGTTGTCCGAGCCGCCGATGGCGGCGACGGCACGGTCGAGCTCGCCCGCCGCATGGGTGCTGGTCGCCTTGAACATCAGATGCTCGAAGAAATGGGCAATGCCGGACTTGCCCGGCGGCTCGTCGGCGCTGCCGATCTTGTACCAGACCATATGGGTGACGATGGGGGCGCGGTGATCGGGGACGACGACGACCTCCATGCCGTTGTCGAGCAGGAAATCGGTCACCACGCCATCGTCAGGATTGTTATCCGCCAGAGCCGGCGCGGCCATCACCAGAGCCAGTCCCAAGAGCGTTCCGCGCAGCCATTCAGCCTGAAATGTCATAGATGGCTCCGGTTTGTGGTGGGACGATAGGCGGGGTTGCTGGTCGAGGCAAAGCGAATTGTTCGTCATTTTGAAGGCGCCACCGTGGAAGCCGAACTCAGGCGGCCTCGATGAACCGGATGACCGTCTCGCCATAGTTGCGCTCGTCGACAACCGAAAAGCCCGGCCCTGCCTCGAACGGCGCCGCCGCCGCTTCCTCGACGACGCAGAGCGCGCCAGGGGCGAGCCAACCACCGGCCTTGGCCGAGCGCAACGCACGTTCGCCAAGGCCTTTGCCATAGGGCGGATCGGCGAAGACAAGGCCGAATGCGGCGATGGTGCCTGCCTCGCCCAAGCCCGTCGCGTCGCGGCGGAATATCTTGGTGCGGCCGGTGAGGCCGAAGGCCTCGACATTGGTGCGGATCAGGCCGCGCCCTTCGGCGGATTCTTCGATGAAGACAGCGTAGGAGGCGCCGCGCGAAAGCGCTTCGAGGCCGAGCGCGCCGGTGCCGGCGAACAGGTCGAGCACGCGCGCGCCGTCCAGTTTTTCAGGAAAGCGATGCGCCAGCACGTTGAAGACCGCCTCACGCGTGCGGTCGGTGGTCGGGCGGATGGCAAAGGTGCGGGGCGTCGCCAGCGGACGCCCGCGAAACTCACCGCCGACGATCCGCATTGCTTCCCTTCGGGCCGCCGCGCGGCCGGTCGCCACCGCCATCCGGGCGCTCGCCGCGCGGTTTGCCGAACGGCTTTGCACCGCCGCCTTGCGGCTTGCCGCCGGGCTTGCCGTAAGACGGCTTGAACGATGCCTTGCGCGCCTTGTTTTCCGCCGCCTTGGCGGCGTCTGCCTCCGCCCTGCCCTTGCCGATCGGCCGTGCGCCCGGCGCCATCCAGACATTGGCCTTGCGCTGGCCCGGCGGCTCGATCGGCCGCTGCTCGCGTTCGGATTTTTTCCCACCGAAGCCGCCACGAGGCTTGTCGCCGCGGGGTTTGTCCCCGAAGTCGCTGCGTTCAGGTCTGGGGCCACGCTCGCCAAAGCTCTTTTTTGGCCCAAAGCTCCTGTCAGGGCTTGTCGACAGCTTGCCGAGCGCTTCGTCGCGGCTGCCCTCGCGCCGCTTGCGGTTCTTGATCAGGCCGCCCTCGCCGATCGGCCGGCGTTCGCCGTCGCGGGTGAATTTCGGCCGCTCGGGCTCCTCTTCGCGCTCACGCCTGACCGGCTTGTTGGAAAACGGCTTGGCGATATCGGCATCGAAATTGGCGCCGGACTCTTCGACCAGGCGCTCGCCGAGCTGGTCGCGCAGCACGCGGCCCTTGATCTCCAGCACATGGCCTTCCGGCAAATCGTCGAGCTGGAACGGCCCGTAGGAAATGCGGATCAGCCGCGTCACGTCGAGACCGAGCGCGCCCAGGATGTTCCTGACCTCGCGGTTCTTGCCTTCGCGCAGGCCGAGTGTCAGCCAGGCGTTCGAACCCTGCTCGCGGTCGAGCGTCGCCTCGATGGCGCCATAAAAGACACCGTCGACGGCAATGCCTTCGCGCAGCCCTGCAAGCGCGCTTTCCTCGACCTTGCCGTGAACGCGCACGCGGTAGCGTCGCAACCAGCCGGTCGCCGGCAGTTCGAGCACGCGCGACAGGCCGCCATCATTGGTGAGCAGCAGCAGGCCTTCGGTGTTGATGTCGAGCCGGCCGATGGTCATCAGCCGCGGCAGCCCGGGCGGCAGCACATCGAAGACGGTCTTGCGGCCTTCGGGATCGCGGTTTGTCGTGACCACGCCGGCCGGCTTGTGGAACAGGAACAGCCTGGTGCGCTCGATCGGCGGGATCTCCATGCCGTCGAGATGGATGATGTCGCCGGGCATGACGTTGAAGGCCGGCGAGGACAACACCTTGCCATTGACCTTGACGCGGCCGGCCGCAATCAGTTCCTCGGCGTCGCGGCGCGAGGCCAGGCCGGCACGCGCCAGCCGCTTGGCAATGCGTTCGCCGGCTTCTTCCGTTGCCTCGACGCGACGCGGGCGCGGCTTGAAGCCGCCTTCCGATGCCGCCTGTGCCCTTTGTGCCCCTTGCGGTCGATCGCCAAAATCACGCTTGGGACGGTCGAAACGCCTCTCGCCGCGCTCGCTTTCGGCAGCTGCTGGCCGGTCGCCGCGCGGTGCGTAAGGCTTGCGCGGACCTTCGCGCTTTTCATAAGGCGTGCCCTCCGGACGCGGCCCTTTGCTGAACGGCCTGTCGCCGCCTTTGAAGTCGCGCTTCGGCCGCTCGCCTTCGGCAGCTGCCGGCCGGTCGCCGCGCGGCGCATAAGGCTTGCGTGGACCCTCGCGCTGTTCATAAGGCTTGCCTTCTGGACGCGGCCCTTTGCTGAACGGCCTGTCGCCGCCTTTGAAGTCGCGCTTCGGCCGTTCGCCTTCGGCCGCCGCCGGCCGGTCGCCGCGCGGAGCGTAAGGTTTTTTGGCGCCGAAGGGCAGCTTGCCGCCCTTGCCGGGAGCGCCATCGCGACCACGCGGCCCCGCCGGCTTCGGGCCGGCCTTGCGCGGGAATTTCTTGTTTTTGTCGTCCATGTGGCCTTTGCTCGTTTGCGCGGGTAGTAACAGGATCGCGCTCTAGTGGCGAGGAGATAATCGGAATGGAAACCGCGTGAAGCGGCGGGATTTCATGGCGCTGGCGCTTAAAGAAGCCGAAGCCGCCGCCCTGCGTGGCGAGGTGCCGGTTGGCGCGGTCGTCGTCGGCGGCGATACGGTCGTTGCGAGTGCCGGCAACCGCACCCGCGAGTTCGTCGATCCCACCGCCCATGCCGAGATGCTGGCGATCCGCGAGGCCTGCCGCAAGCTTTCCAGCGAGCGGCTCAGCGGCCACGATCTCTATGTGACGCTGGAGCCGTGCGCCATGTGCGCCGGCGCCATCTCCTTCGCCAGGCTGCGCCGGCTCTATTTCGGTGCTGCCGACGAGAAGGGCGGCGCAGTGGTCAACGGCGTTCGCTTCTTCACGTCACCGACCTGCCACCATGTACCCGACATCTATCCGGGCATGGCCGAGAATGACGCAGCAGCACTGCTGAAAGACTTTTTTCGCGAGAGACGCGGACCGTGATTTTTCTGGTCGGGGCCGAAGATCCAAATCCAGCCAGGCAATCCACGCCAGAAAGTCTCTGGGGCCGTCAGTCTACCAGGGCAGCCAGTCGAACATGCCGCCGCTCTTGCTCTTGGCGGCCGCCTCCCTCTTGAGGCGGCGTTCCTTCTTGTACTCGTCCTCGCCGAGGTCACCCTGCGGCGCGGTGGCGGCGGCAGCGCGGTATTGCACCGGCGGCTCGCTCAGATATCTGCGGGTGGTCGGGTCGCCCTGTTTGCCTTCAGCCCGGCGGCGCATGATTTCCGCGGCGCGGCTCTTGTCCGAATCGGCCGGAGTCCAGGCTGGCGGGTGGCTCGAGCCCGACTGCTTCAGCGCGGCCTTGACCGACGCCGGATCCGTCTGCACGTCATCGATGACCTGCGCCTGGTAGGCCGGGTCGTCCTGATGCAGGGTGGCATCGGCGCGCAGGCGGGCACGGCGCTGCTCCGGCGATTCGGGCCATTCGGCACTCGCCGTCTCGATGCTTTCCTGCGGCGGCGGCAAGACTTCCTTCTGCCCCGGCCCTGGCTTCACCAGCGTGGGGCGCGGCTTGTAGTCGATACTATCCTTGCGCTTGGGTGCGAAGGAAAAAGCCCCGGTGAGGTCGCCGGCAAGCTGCGCGCCCGCGGTCTTGTCGGTCCCGTAAGTGGGCGAGCCCATGCAGCCGGACAAAGCGAGGCCCGATACGACAAGCGGCGCCAGCAGCGCAACGCGCGCGTAAGTTCTCTCGGTCATGCCAAAAAGTCCCACTGTAGACAGCCTCTCGATTGCCGCCGGCCAAAGAAAGGTCCGGTCCCCATCGCCTATGCTCTTCCGACGGAATTCCGGCGACAATTTGTCGTCCGGAGTTTCGCGTGTTTACCTCAACCACTCGTTAAGGGCAACGCGCGGGGGCCGATCGGCCGCCCGCCGTGGCATTTGTGCACCGCCTTAAAGACGGCTCAAAGCCTTCAGCTCATGCAGAACAGCGGCGTCACGGGCCGAAACATCCGGGAATTCCGGATCTGAGCCGACATCGGCGGTGTAGCGCCAGGAGCGCGCGCACTTCACCAGGCCACGGTCCTCCGCCTTCTCGATGACCACGGCGACGCCCTTGACGTCGTCGAGGGTAAAGCTGCCCGCCGGCGCTTTGCCGTGCATGATAACCAGATCGCTGGTGATCGCCATCTCGGCCATGTCGACATCGGCGATCGCCGCTTCGAGCACGGCATCGTCGAGGGTGACGACCGGCACCGCTTCCAGCGAAGAGCCGATGACCTTCTGCGCACGGGCGATTTCCAGCGCGCCGGTGACGACACGGCGGACCTGCCGCACCTTACGCCACTTCTCCGCCAGCGCCTCGTTCCTCCAGTCCGCCGGGATTTCCGGGAACTGGTCGAGATGCAGGGAGACCGCATCCGGATGACGGTCGAGCCAAGCCTCTTCCATGGTGAAGGGCAGCATCGGCGCCAGCCATTTCACCAGGCAGTCGAAGAGATGGCGTACCACCTGCACGGAAGCCTTGCGCTTCACGCTGGAAGGCGCTTCGCAGTAAAGCGCATCCTTGCGGATGTCGAAATAGAAGGCCGACAGCTCTACCACCATGAAGTCGAGCAGCGCGCGGGTGATGCGCTTGAATTCGAACGCGTCGTAGCCCGAGCGTACGACCTCATCGAGTTCAGCGAGCCGGTGCAGCATCAGCCGCTCCAGTTCAGGCATCTTATCCAGCGGCACCTCCTCGCCATCGTCGTGGGCGAGCGTGCCCAGCATCCAGCGGATGGTGTTGCGCAGCTTGCGGTAGGCGTCGATATTGGTCTGCAGCACGTTCTTGCCGAGCCGCTGGTCTTCCCAATAATCGGTCGTCACCACCCACAGCCGCAAGATGTCGGCGCCGGACTGCCTGATGACGTCCTGCGGCACGACGGTGTTGCCGAGCGACTTCGACATTTTCCGCCCCTCCTCATCCATGGTGAAGCCATGGGTGACGACGGTGTCGTAGGGCGCCCTGCCCCTGGTGCCGCAGCTTTCGAGCAGCGAGGAGTGGAACCAGCCGCGATGCTGATCGGAGCCTTCGAGATAGACGTCGGCCGGCCATTTCAGGTCGGGCCGGTCCTCAAGCGTGAAGGCATGCGTCGAGCCTGAATCGAACCAGACATCGAGGATGTCCATGACCTGCTGCCATTTCGAGGCATCGTGATTGCCGAGGAACCGCTCCTTGGCGCCGGCGGCGAACCAGGCGTCGGCGCCTTCTTTCTCGAAGGCGTCCATGATGCGCCGGTTGACTGCCTCGTCGCGCAGCACATTGCCGTCGGCATCGGCAAAGACGGCGATCGGCACACCCCAGGCGCGCTGGCGCGACAGCACCCAGTCGGGGCGCTCCTCGATCATGGCGCGGATGCGGTTCTGGCCGGCGGCGGGCACGAAGCGGGTATCGTCGATGGCTTTCAGGGCGCGGCTGCGCAGCGTCGTGCCGTCGCCAAGTTCCTTGTCCATATAGACGAACCATTGCGGCGTGTTGCGGAAGATGATCGGCTTCTTCGAGCGCCAGGAATGCGGATAGGAGTGCTTCAGGCGGCCGCGCGCGAACAGCGCGTTGCGCTTGATCAGCTCGTCGATGACAGCCTGGTTGGCGTTGCCCTTCTTGCCATTGTCGTCGATGACGCGCGCCGCTCCACCCTCGCGGTCCGGGCCAAAGCCCGGCGCGTCCTTTGTGAAGAAGCCGGCATCGTCGACGGTGAAGGGGATCGCGGTGTCGATGCCACACTGGCGAAGATCAGAGGCAGCATCCATCCAGGCGTCGAAGTCTTCGCGGCCATGTCCCGGCGCGGTGTGGACGAAACCGGTGCCGGCATCGTCGGTGACGTGATCGCCGGCGAGCATCGGCACGGGAAAATCGTAACCGCCACCCAGAGCTTTGAGGGGATGGGCAAGCGTAAGGTTTTCAAGCTCTTCGGCGCCAACGCTGCGAAGCCGATTCAGAGTGACCTTGGCCTTCGCGGCAGCGTCGTCCGCAAGCTTCTCGGCAAAGATCAGCTTTTCGCCGGGCTGAGGACCAAAGGCGTTCTCGGCCGCCGTAACCTCGTAGAGACCATAGTTGATGCGCGGCGAGTAGTTGACGGCGCGGTTGCCGGGGATCGTCCACGGCGTCGTCGTCCAGATGACGACGTTGGCATCAAGCAGATCTAGCGACGTCTGCGTCAGCTTGGGGTCCAGGGCTGGCTGCCCATCCTCGATGTTGATGACCTGGCGAGCGAGGGTGACGACCGGAAACTTCGCCCAGATCGTGTCCGACTCATAGTCCTGGTATTCGACCTCCGCCTCGGCCAGCGCGGTGCGCTCGACCACACTCCACATCACCGGCTTGGAGCCGCGATAGAGCTGGCCGGACATGGCGAATTTCAGCAGTTCGCCGGCGATCCGCGCCTCGGCGTGGAAAGCCATCGTCGTATAGGGATTGTCGAAGTCGCCGACGACGCCGAGCCGCTGGAATTCGGAACCCTGCACCTTGATCCAGTGCGCCGCAAACTCACGGCATTCCTGCCGGAACTCGTTGACCGGCACCTCGTCCTTGTTCTTGCCCTTGGCGCGGTACTGCTCCTCGATCTTCCATTCGATCGGCAGGCCGTGGCAATCCCAGCCGGGTACATAGTTCGAGTCATAGCCGCGCATCTGGAACGAGCGGGTGATGACGTCCTTGAGGATCTTGTTCAGCGCGTGGCCGATATGGATGTTGCCATTGGCGTAGGGCGGGCCGTCGTGCAGCACGTATTTTTCGCGACCGACTGCGTCTTCGCGCAACTTGCGGTAAAGGTCCATGTCCTGCCAGCGCTTGACCAGCAGCGGTTCCTTTTCCGGCAACCCGGCGCGCATCGGGAAATCCGTCTGCGGCAGGTAGAGCGTTTTGGAATAATCGATCGTCTCGGCGGTCTCGGTATCAGTCATTCGTCTGCCATATGCGTTGCCGGCGGCAAAAGAGCCCGGGCGTTGAACTATCATGATCTGGAAAAGCGCGAGAGGCCGCGCGCAAGATTCCCGGCGGCTCCGGCGGCCGTCAGGCCGCCCGGAACACCGGGCCTGTAATTCGTATCGCAGTCGCGAGAAGGCGCGAAAAGCTCGTCATGGCTGGGCTTTTAACCGACACAGGCGATATTGAAAAGCCCGAACTCTCGGCGGTTTCCTGTCGGGGGCATCATGGTCGCTAGTTTGTTGTCGTGGTTTTCCTTGCACGATGTGCCACTTGCGCCTATGTCTAGGGGCAAGTGGCAGCGGAGCCAGCCCATGTCTAGTCTGCATATCAAGGTTCGCCCAGAAGCCGACACCGCGATCCCCGATACCGCGACAGAACGGTTTCTTGTTCATGTCACCAGGGTCGAAGGGCTCCGTCAACGGGGCTTCAGTAGTGATGAAATCTACAAGATCGTTGGCCCGCGACGGACCTTGGCGCGTCGTAAAGAGCGAAACGAGACTCTGACGATCGCCGAATCCGACCGCGTCCAGCGACTTGAGCGGGTTTCAGCGATGGCGGACCGGGTTTTCGGCAGTCATGAAAAGGCGCAGCGTTGGTTACGCAAGCGCAGCAGAGTGCTCAACGAGATACCGATCAACCTCTTGCAGTCCGAGACGGGTGCCGTCCTGGTGGAAGAAGAGCTCCATCGCATCGATTACGGCATTTTCGCCTAACATATGCGGTTGTGGCGCATTTCCAGCTACGCCGATCTCTCCGGCGCTGGTGGCATGGTCAGCGCCGGCCGTTGGCACGTGATGGGGACGCCGATCGTCTACTGCGCCGATCATCCAGCTACAGCGCTTCTCGAAATTCTGGTGCATGTGGACGCGGAAGACCTGCCCCAGACCTATCAGCTTCTGGAAATCGAAGTGCCGGACAGCGTTACCGTTGCATCTCCGGAATTATCTGATGACTGGAAGGACGATACGGCCACGACGCAGCGGCTCGGCACGGACTTTATCGCCACAGCCAAGCACGCGGTTATGGAAGTCCCTTGTGTGATCGTCCCGTTTACAAGGAACTTTCTCTTCAACCCAGATTTGCTGACGCGCGACGGCATCCACATCGTTGAGGTCACAACGCATCCCATCGATACGCGATTGCTGGGGTAGACATCACATCGAGAAATCGAAGCGATAGGTCGTCGACACGCCGATCATGAACTGATCCCTAGAGCCGCGCTCCTTGACCAGGCTGGAATCGGCGGCCGGGCCCATCAGGCGGGAATATTCGCCGAACAGACTGGCCGTCATCGGCTCGGTCACCTTCCAGGTCACCGCGCCGCCCAGGCCCGCCGACTTCACCCCGCCACCGGGATGATATTCGCTGAGCCCCGAGGCCAGGGACTCCTCGGCATCAACGCCGTAATAGGCGTCGAAATAGTCCGATGAGGCGAACGAAACGCGTGGTCCGGCCGAAATCCTGACGTCGGGCGTCACATCGTAAAAGGCGTCGGCGGCGATGTCGGCGACAAAACCGTTATGGGCGCGAATGCCGTGCCGCAATTCGGCGCGGGCACGCAGCCAATTCAAAGGATAGAATTCGAAGAAGCCGCCAGCCTCGCCGCCCCAGCGCACCGGGTCGAGACCCTTCAATTCGTCGGCGTCACCACCGTCGCGGGAAAACAGGAACTTGCCCGTCAGGCCGGCGCGGACGCCGCCATCGTCGATCAATGCCAATGAAATATTGTCGTTGCGCGAGGTGAAGCGCGCCGCGGGACCAGCCTTGCCGAGCGAGATGATCGGCGAGGCACTGAGCAGGTACTTCTTGCCGCCCTCGAAATTCGGAGCAACCATGCCGGTGGCACCGACGGTCAGGTACCAGTCTCCGGACAGCCAGCCGAAGGTGCCCTCGCCGGCCTTGGCAACGCCGCAGGTGCCGAGCATGAATGCGGCCAAGATCGTCGGGACAGACCGCATCGTTACTCCATACGTCGAACGCATTGGCGGATACAACCAGCCTTGACTGAAGCCATGGCGCCAGTTCGGTAAAATTTGACTTAATATCCGCAACATTGGCCGCGTTGGCCGGCCTGTTCCGCGTTGCAGTCGATTGTTTGGCGCACCAAGATTCCAGATCAAGTGTTTGGAATACGATAGCAGTTGCCTCGGCAGGGGTTACAAACATTCGCGGACAAACATGCCTGCGCTGTGAAGAGCGCGGCGACCGGCACTCAACCCCGCATTCCAAACCGGCCAAGCGTGAATCATATGCGGCCAAATTTCGAGACCTACTTTAACGTCAGCCGCGCCAGCGGCTTCGGCGAGCCGAGTTGCGTCCGACAACAGCGTCTCGGCCGAACCGGCTTGTATCAGCATTGGGGGAAATCCGCTCAGATCGGCGAACAAAGGCGAGATCAGCGGATCGCGCCGACCAACGCCATTGGGAACATAGGCCGTTGCCAGTTCCTCCAAATACGCCCGGTGGATGATAGGGTCGATTGCGTCCTTGGTTGATAATGTCGCGCCGGACATCGAAAGGTCCGTCCAGGGCGAAACCAGCCAAAGACATCGCGGCAACGGCTCGCCTGCCGTGCGCAATATACTGACCAGGCACAGAGTGAGGTTGCCGCCCGCACTGTCTCCGCCAACCACGATGCGATCCGACGCGATGCCTTGCCGGCTCAGAAAGCGCCATGCGGTGAGTGCGTCTTCATGTTGCGCAGGGAAAGGATGTTCCGGTGCGCGGCGATAGTCGATCGCAAGGGTGCGCATTCCCATTGCCCGACCTGCCTCGGTAACCATTCGACGATGACTTTTAAGGGAGCCGGAGCAGTAGCCACCACCGTGGAAAAAGAGCAGAACCTTATCCCTGTCACTCCCAGGCGCCAGAGACCACTCTCCCTCAAGGCCATCGAAAACCACGCGCTCGCATCGGATGTCCTCCGCGACCGGCCAGACCGAACCGACTTCGTCGAGCCGCGCCCGGCGTTCGTCCCAGCGGACCGTTCGTGGTTTTGACGTCAACAGCCTGCGGACGGCGTTGATCTCTGTCAGATCGAGGTGTTCGTCCACATCGCCCATTTGCTCCCCCAGTCTTGCCAAGCGCCGAGAAAGGCGAACAGCCAAACGTCATCGACAAGATAACGATTGCCCGCTTGCAAATACAGCGACGAACCAGCGCCACGATCATCTTGCGATCAGCCCGATCAGCATCAGCGAGAAATCGCCCGACGTCCGTGCCATATTTGGCGGTGCGCTGCCGTGTCAGCCAATTTTCGATTTGCTCGACGGTGCAAGGTTCAAAAGAGGGGGAATTCCGATGCCGGACAATTCGTATGCCGGAACCACTGCCGAGCGGCTTGTCAATCCGCACAGCGTAGGACGATTGGGGCTGATCGTGATGGCGCTGTTCCCCACCCTGTGGGGTTTTCTCGGTCTGTTGAACGATGCAACCGACTTCAAAGACACTCTGGTGAATGCCGTGAAGCCGACGATCGAAATGACCAACACCTACGGCAACCCATGGCAGCAATGGCGTGCCATCACCATGCCATGGGCTGCCCCTGTGGCACTCGTCGGCATCATGGCCGTCGAGATCCTGGCGGGGATATTCGGACTGATCGGGGTTGTGCTTATGCTGCGCAAGGTGGTTGGCAGCAGCGCCGATTTCGCTCATGGCAAGGCATGGATGATGTTGGGCTGCCTGTGCGCAATCCTGGTGTGGGGCATCGGCTTCACGGTGATCGCCGGCGACTATTTCCTGTCATGGGAAGCCAAGACCATGCCGCTCTCGAACCAGCTCGGCGGAACAATCTACTTCTTGCCCAACGCGCTCGGGCTAATCCTCGCGACGCTGCATCGCGAGGGCGGCGATTACTGAGACCTCGACGCAAGGTTGTGACATGCGGATGCTGATGCGACCGGCGTTGCGCGGCGTTTGGAGGTTTGGCTCTGTATCATAGCTCGACGTTGCGGCCGCTTTACGGACAGGAGCTATTCTCCAACTAAACCTCGGCGTGACCACGGTTTGGCCTGAGGGCGCAAGCCCACGTTTCACGGAAATGAACTCGCAGCGGCTGCTCTTGCCAAAAGCAGACGTCTCGCAGGCGTACCGCCCGAGCATGGGTGTGACCCTCACAGCCTGCTCGCTTTACGAGAAGGCCTATCGGCGTTACCTTCAAAGCCGACAAAAAGGCCAAGTAGCCTTGAGGGAGAGGGCGATGACACTGCACGGCGATGCCTTGAAAGATGCGATCAGCCAGACGCGGGCGAAATGGGGATGGTTCGTCGCGCTCGGGGTGCTGCTGCTTGTCTTCGGCGGCATTGCCTTCGGCAATCTGTTCATCGCAACCGTCGCCTCGGTCTTTGTCGTGGGCTGGCTGATGCTGATGGCCGGCATTGTCGAAATCATCCATGCCTTCGGCGTGAAGACATGGGGCCGCTTCTTCTATTGGCTGCTCAGCGGCCTCCTCTACGCCGTCGCCGGCTTCTTCGCCTTCGACAATCCGGTCCTCGCCTCGACGGTGCTGACCTTCCTCCTGGCGGTCGCGCTGCTTGCCTCAGGCGTGCTCAGGGCCTGGGTAGGCTACAGCCACCGGCCGCAGCCGGGCTGGGGCTGGGTGGTCGCGGCCGGCGTCATCAGCGCGCTGGCGGGACTGGTCATCGCCATGGGCTGGCCGGTCAACAGCGTGTGGGTGCTGGGCCTGTTCCTGGCCGTCGACCTGATCTTCCAGGGCTGGAGCTTCATCGCCCTTGGCTTGGCGCTGAAGAGATAAATTCTGGTTGAGCATGATCTTAATCGGAAAACCGGTTCCCATTTTTTGCTTCGCTGACCTTCGGTTCGGGACCGTGCTCTAAAAAGCTATGGCCGCGTCCAGCCCGGAAAGCGGCCTGACGCCGGCGAGCAGTGCCTTCGCCTCGGCCTCGTCGCGCTTCATCTGGGCGACCAGCGCGTCAAGCCCGTCGAACTTCACCTCCGAGCGCAGGTAGCCGAAGAAGGACACGGCACAAATCTCGCCGTAGAGGTCGCCGGAAAAGTCGAAGACGAAGGTCTCCAGCAATGGCGCGCCATTGTCGTCGACCGTCGGCCGGCGGCCGAAGCTGGCGACGCCATCGTGTAGCGAACCGTCGGCGCGGCGGAAGCGGACGGCATAAATCCCTTCATTGAGGGTGACTTCCGGCGAAAGCCTCATGTTTGCGGTCGGAAAGCCGAGTGTCCGGCCGAGCTGCTGGCCGCCGATCACCTCCGCCTCGACGGTGAAACGGTAGCCGAGCAAACCGGCGGCCTCGGCCACATTGCCCTCGCACAGCAGCGTGCGTATGCGGCTCGACGACACCACCTCGGCGCTTTCGTCGCGAAACGCATCCACCAGCGTGACGCCGAAGCCGTGGCGCTCGCCGGCAGCCATCAGATAGGCCGGGCCGCCCTGGCGGTCCTTGCCGAAATGGAAATCGAAGCCGGTGACGGCGTGGCTTATGCCGAGGTTGCGCTCGAGCACGCCGGTGACGAAAGCCTCCGCCGACAAGGAGGCGAACTCGCGTGTGAACGGCTGCTCGACCAGCGCCGCAAAGCCCAGATGCGACAACAGCCGCGCCTTCATCGGCGGCGGCGTCAGCACGAACAACGGCATGTCCGGCCTGAACACCTTTCGCGGATGCGGTACGAAGGTCAGCACCAGGGCGGGTACGCCTCGACGCTCCGCTTCGGCGCGCGCGCGTTCGAGCACCGCCTGGTGGCCGCGGTGGACGCCGTCGAAATTGCCGATAGCCACCACGCCGCCGCGCAGATGGGCCGGCAGCGGTGCGGTTGCGGAAATGCGTTCGAACATGGCCGTCATGGCTTGAACCTATTGCAGCCTGGGAATCACCGCGACCGGCCTGTAGCCATATTTTTCCAGGAAGGCCGCGAGCCTGGCCGGATCCGGCTGCAGCGTCTCACCGTAATCACGGGCATGGATGCCGCCCGATACGTAGAGCACGTCGAAGCCATTGTCGGCCGCGCCCTTGATGTCGGTCATCATGCCGTCGCCGATGGCCAGAACTTGCGAACGCTCGACCGGGCGGCCGAGAATGACGGCGATCTCCTTCATGGCGACATCATAGACCGGCGCGTAGGGTTTGCCGGCGATCAGCGTGCGTCCGCCAAGCTGTGCGTATTCGCGGGCCAAAGCGCCCGCGCACCAGATCATGCGTTCGCCGCGCTCGACGACGATGTCGGGATTGGCGCAAATGAAGGGCAGGTTCCTGGCACGCAGCCGCAGCAGAAGATCGGCATAATCCTCCGGCTTCTCCACCTCGTCATCGAACAGGCCAGTGCAGACCACGCCGGATGCTTCGAACTCCTCGACGAGTTCGACGTCGAGGCCCTCATAGAGCGTGAAATCCCGATCGGCGCCTATGTGGAAGATCTTTCGCGGCCCTTCCGCGATCAGGTCGCGGGTAACGTCGCCGGACGTCACGACACGGTCGTAGGCGGCGGGAGGAACGCCGATGGCGTTCATCTGCGCCACCACGTCGGCGCTGCGACGCGGCGAATTGGTGATCAGCACGACAGGTATTTTCGCCGCGCGAGCAGCGATCAGCGCGGCAGCCGCCGCCGGGAAATGCCATTCGCCGTTGTGCACCACGCCCCAGACGTCGCACAGGATGGCTGAATAGGCTCCCGACAAGTCTGCGAGCGAACCGATGATGTCGGGCGAATCCGCCATGCCGTTGTCCCTGTACCATGATGCTTGCAAGCGCCGCGACCGACGGTCCGCCGCGACCGGTTGGGATTAACCGAAGCGCTTCACCCTGTCACCAGCTTTCATAGCGCCGCAAGATTGTGGCACGGGGACGCCGGCGAGGACGCGAGGTGAAAGCTTTTCTTTTCCAGCGCCTTATCCCCTTTTTTAGAGGCTTTGCCGCGGGAAGCTCGAAGCAGCATTGCCGATTGCGGACGCGTGGTTAACAGGGATTGAAAACCCGTACCGGCCTTGAACGTATTTCAGCAATCGGAAATTTAAAAATGCGTGGCATCGTCCGGGAAAAATGGGGCGGGCGGGAATGCTGAAGGCAATAGTCGGAGAATTCCGACACGACAGACGTGGCAACTACTCGTTAATGACTGCAATCACCATTGTGCCACTGATGGCCGGTCTGGCGCTCAGTGTCGATTACGGGGAGTTGCTGCGCCAAAAGCACGAAACGCTGAACGCCCTTGATGCGGCCGGCCTCGCCGCCGCCCAGCAGATCGTTGCCGGCGCCAGCGACAACGACGTCAAGGCCTACGCCAAGACATTTTTCGAAACCAATCTCGCACGTATCGACCCGGCGAATACAGCGCTGACCGTCACGCTGCCCAACAACAATGCCGGCGGCGGCACCCTGAAGCTCTGCGCCAGCCTCACCTTCCACCCCTATTTTCTACCGGCCGCCAGCCTGCTGATCGGCGGCACGGCAAGTGACACGACCTTCACCGAATGTTCGGAACTCCGCCTCAAGAACACCCTCGAAGTCGCGCTTGTGCTGGATAATTCCGGCTCGATGAGTGATCTCGGCTCCGGCACCGGCGAGAAGCGAATAAACCTGCTGAAGTCGGCCGCCAAGCAGCTTGTCGATACGCTGGCGCTTCAGGCGCAGCAGATGAAGCAGATCACCAAACCGGTGCAGTTTTCTCTCGTGCCGTTTGCGGCCTCGGTCAATGTCGGCCCTACCCACGACCAGGACGGCTGGATGGATCAGGACGGCATGTCCCCGATCCAGCACGAGGATTTCGACTGGACGACGATGAGTGCCGCCAACAATCCGGACAAATATGCCGAGAAGCTCAACGGCGTCTGGTACAAGCGCGGCACCGGCTGGGGCGAGACCAAGGACCAGCCGCTGACGCGTTTCAGCCTCTACGCCGACATGACGGTCGAATCGGGCCGCGAAGAGGTACCCAATTCGAAGCAATATGTCTGCGACACATACAAGAAGAACGGCACCTGCCAGTACGGCCACTGGAGCGCACCGGAATATATCTACACCACAAGCCGCTATGCGAGCTGGCAAGGTTGCGTCGAAGCACGGCCATATCCCTACAATGTCGACGACACCACGCCCGATACAGCCGCGCCGGCCACGCTTTTCGTGCCGATGTTCGCCCCGGATGAGGCTGGCACTCTGTGGCTTGATTTCAACCGTGACGGCATCAACGACGTCATCAGCACGTCCTACAATTACGGCAACAACTGGTGGGCCGATTGGCCCTATGTCGCCGGTCCTACCGCTTCCCAGCGCCAGTCTGACATGCGCAAATATTTCCTGGTAAAACCATACGGTTCGCAATCCGCAGCCGCGGGCGATGGGCCGAATTCCTCCTGCACCACCAACCCGATCACGCCGTTGAAGGACGTCAGCCAGGACGCACAGAAGCAGGAAATCAAGGACGCCATCGACGCCATGGCGCCGAACGGCAACACCAACGTGCCGGAGGGACTTGCCTGGGGCTGGCGAACTGTATCGAGCAACCCACCGTTCACCGATGGTCGGCCGAACAGCGAGAGGGGCAACGACAAGGTGGTCGTGGTGCTGACCGACGGAGCCAATACCTATAGCGCCGTCAGCGACGGCAGCTACGCCAACAACAGGTCGACCTACGCCGCCTACGGCTACACTGGCCTGACCTATCCGGGATCTGGAAGCGTAACCCGCCTGTTTATGAATACCAGCACCGATATCGGCAAGACCACCTATACCGGTGCCAACTACACGGCAGCACTCGACGAGCAGATGAAAACGCTCTGCGCCAACGCAAAGAATTCGAACATTCTGGTGATGACGGTGGCGCTCGACCTGTCGCCTACGGATGCCGGCGACAAGAAGGCAATCGATGCGCTGAAGGCGTGTTCCTCGGATTCGCGCTTCCGCAAGGATCCGGCGGACCCGAGCAAGCCGGCCAAGCTGTTCTGGAATGCGACGGGCGCGACGCTGTCCGACAATTTCAAGGAAATCGCCAACGAATTGTCGAACCTGCGCATCGTCGGCTGAAGGCGATGGGATTGGCGACTAAGGCAGGGGGGCCCGGCGCGCTGGCGCAAAGGCTCCTGCCGCCATGCCCTTGCGGGTGATGGAAGCATGTGGTGAGTGTCCCCACCGGAGATGCGCTCTTGCCTGAACCCGCCAACCATCTTGCCTTCGCGCTGGTCTGCCTCGGTATGGTGCTGACGCCCGGCCCGAACATGATCTATCTGATCTCGCGCTCGCTGTCGCAAGGGCCGAAGGCCGGACTGATCTCGCTGGGCGGCGTGGCGCTCGGTTTTTTGTTCTACGTGCTGTCGGCGGCGTTCGGCATCACCGCGTTGCTGCTCGCCGTGCCCTTTGCCTATGATGTGCTGCGCCTTGCCGGCGCGCTCTATTTGCTGTGGCTCGCCTGGCAAGCGGTGAAGCCCGGTGGGCGCTCGCCCTTCCAGATCCGCGAACTGCCGAGAGACAGGCCGCGCAAGCTGTTCGCCATGGGCCTGATGACCAACCTGCTCAACCCGAAGGTGGCAGTGCTCTATCTGTCGCTGCTGCCGCAATTCATCGGCCCCGGCAAAGGCCACGTGCTGTCGCAGCTTCTGGTGCTCGGTGCCACGCAGGTCGCGATCAGCCTGACCGTCAACGCCATCATCGCGGTGACGGCCGGCTCGATCGCCATCTTCCTCGCCGGGCGGCCGCTATGGCTGGTGATCCAGCGCTGGATGATAGGCACGGTGCTGACCGCGCTGGCCGTCAAGATGGCAACCGACGCGCAACGCTGATCGGGCCTACATCGGCCGCCTGACCTGCTGTGCCCGCTCCGGTTCGACCACCCTGCGGTAGAGATGCCAGGTCGCGTGGCCAAGGATGGGCATGACGACGGCAAGCCCGGCAAATAGCGGGATCGAGCCGATGACCAGGAGTATGGCGACCATCAGGCCCCACAGCGCCATCTGCAGCGGGTTTGTCATAACTGCGCGCGCCGACGTCTCGACTGCCGAGACCGCGCCGACATCGCGGTCGAGCAGCAGCGGAAAGGCGACGACAGTCGTCGCCAGCACGATCGCGGCGAAGGCGAACCCGGCCAGGTTGCCGAGCAGGATTAGTGTCCAGCCCTTGCTGGTCGTCAGCACTTCGCGAATAAAGCCGACGATAGAGGCCGGAGGCTGATTGCCGTACAGGCTGGTGTAGATCGATTGCGCGGTGAACAGCCAGAGCAGGAACAGTACCACCAGCATGATACCGATGACTGCAATCGCGGGCAGCGCCGGCGAGTGGCGCACGTCGAGCGCATGCCACCAGGATGTATCCATGCCGAACTCGCGCCGGCGGCTGATTTCGTAAAGGCCGATAGCGGCGAACGGACCGACCAAAGCGAAGCCGGACATCAGCGGATAGATGAGTTGGATGGCGTTCGAGCCCGACGTCCACTGCGTCAGGATCAGGCCGACCACCGGATAGATCAGGCACAGGAACACATAATGCGACGGCTTGGCCCAGAAATCCTCTACGCCGAGACGGAGCGCATCGATCAGATCCTCGGTGCTGATGCGGCGCACCGTGGGCTGTACATGCATTCCACGTGCGTCCGCCATGACATGAAAGCCGGCCATAACCTTTCTCCCGTGTGTCGGAGCGGTCACCGCCAGGATGGCCGCCCGCAGCTGCCACTTCAAGAACGCCCGTATGATAGCCGATCTCGGCGTGCTTGTCGCCACCGCCCGGCGCCGGGGCGCCGGGCGGCTGAACGAGCGGATTAGGCCGCGAAGCGATTGATCACCTCGGCCAGCGGCACGTGACCGAGGCAAGCGCCGGACCCGGCGGGCTTTTCGCCAGCCTCGACAGCGAGCGCGTATCGCACGGCCGGATCGGCTTCGATGCGGCGGCGTAGCGCCGCCAGCCTGGGATAAGCGGCGCCGTCGACCGCCTGGTGGAACTCCGCCCAGCGCGCTACGCCCATCAGCGTGGTATCGGCAAGCGTCGGCCGGTCGCCGACCAGGAAATCCGTGTCGAGGATCATCGCCTCGAGCTGGTCATGGCGGTTGGTAACGACCTTGCGGCCGAAATCACGCAAGGTCGCCAGCTGCATCGGTTCGGCCGACTCCATTTCATATGCGGCCCAGAGCGGGGTGAAAGCGGCGGTGAAACCGGTGTTCACGAAAGCCATCAGCTGATGCATCCGGTCGCCCTCCGGCGAGCGAGGATCGAAGCTGATACGGCGTTGCGTATCGCGGGCTTCGAGCCAGGCGGCAATCGCCATGGTCTCGGTGAGCACCCTGCCCTCGTCCGTGATCAACACCGGTGTTTCCTGACGACCGTTGATGCTGGCATAGGCGTCGTTCTTCATCTCAGTGAGCATATCGACGCGACACAGGCGGTAGGGTTGTCCGACGCGTTCAAATGCAGCGACAAGCCCCATCGAACTTCCCAGCGGGAAGCCGTAAAGGAGAATAGGTTCCATTTCTTTGTCTCTTCCATGATTTAGGGATTACGCTGCGCAGCGAAACTTGACCCTAAACGCTGGTCGCCCCATGTAAATTACGCACTATTCTGTAACCAGGTCCCCGCCATGAAAGATGTCGTCTCACGCTGCCCGATCGAGGAGACTATGCGTGTGCTCAGCGGTCGCTGGCCCACCTTGCTGCTCTACTACCTCAAGGACGGGACCAAGCGCTTCAGCGATTTGAGGCGTGACAACCCGACAGTTTCGCACCGCATTCTGGCCCTGGAACTGCGCAAGCTGGAGGAAGCCGGGATCGTGCGGCGAACGGCGCGTACCGGCTATCCGCTTCGCGTGGATTACGACCTCACGGAGCCCGGTCTCAAACTTGTGCCACTCATCGACGCCCTGGGCGATTGGTGGGAAGATACCGAGGACGATCGGGCCGACCGGGCTACATCGACGCCGGAAACCAAACTCGTGGCGGCGGAATAGCCGACCGGCGATCACCGCGGCAAAGAACTGCCGGCGAGAGCCCAGAGCGCTCCAAGCCGTTCATACATTAGATTCCGCAAGACCAAGGCGACCGGCTATGGGGCGCGCCATTGTGGCCAGCCAAACCGGGACAAGGCACCGCCATCCGGCACCAACTCCTGTAGCATAGCTCGCCAATCCCGATCACCTGACCCGCCGTTCGATCTCGTTGCCCGATCAGATCGGCTTGACCATGCTGGCTGGCTGTCGCTTTCGATCCTGACGTGAACGAAGAGCCTACTTATCCTCTTGAAGTTTCTCCTGAGACTCTGCCATTTGATCGTCCCCAAGTTCCATATTGTGCATCGTTGCAATCAACCATTCGTCATGATCCCGCGTCGCCACTACGCTGATTAATCCGCGCCGACGCGGCCATTCGTTTCCCATCGGATCGAGCGCGCCAGTCATGGACCACCGCAGGTCGAGCGTGGCAACATCAGGGCGAACAAGCCTGTTCCGCACGCTTTCGGCGGATAGGTGGCTGTGCTTGAACATCTTCTCAAAAATTGGGGCATGGAACTGCTCGATCTTGTCACGTCCAGTCGCCTGCATCCCGAAGACGTTTGTAAATTCGGCATCTGCCGCGAATACGGCGGCAAAGGCGCGAGCATCGTGACGATTCCAAGCTTCGATCAGCCTGTGCGCGACACTTTCCACCCCTTCAGTTCGGACGTTGCCGGTAGCCATGCTGATCTCCTGTCATATAGTTCGGTTGCCATACTATATTGGCACCATATAAGTTTGAAAAGATGGATAATCAGCCCTACACGCAGTCTCTGCTTCTCTATGCTTATCAATCGTCGGCGAGCGCTTTGGTCCAGGTTCTCCGGGAGAGCGGCCATTCGGCAATCAAGCCCAAACATGGCGCTGTATTCGCCAACATCGACGCAGAAGGAACCCGACCCAGCGTCCTCGCAGAGCGTGCGGGCATTGGCAAAGCATCGATGGGTGAGTTGATCGATGAACTGGAGCGCCTCGGTTATGTTCGGCGTTCGCATGATCCGAACGACAGACGGGCCAAATTAATCGTTGCAACTGACGCGGCGCTTGCGGTGATCCGGACCGTCCACGATTTCAATCAGCGTCTCGAAGACCAATACCGAAGGCTGCTTGGTGCTCAGGCGCACGAATCGCTGCGGTCGTCACTGCAAGCGATATCCCCCAGCGAAAATTTGCAACCGAGGATACCTCGCCAGCGCTCGTGAAGCCGCAAAGGTAGGGCAAAAGAAACTCTCTGTCCGTGAAGGCCTGACTGGGTATCGAGCTCCTGGGAGTATCGAGCCCGAACAGCCGTCTGGGCGAATGCTGCCATCCGAGCAGGCCTGTTTCGATTGAGCGGTGAAATCAATCTGACAAAGTGTCATCGCGTCGAAACCATTCATCACGCATTTTCACGGCCCTGCCCGGCAAAAGCCATGATCGCGGTTATGTCAGGCGGGCATGACCGTTACGAAAATCGAAAATTACGAGGTCCAACCAAGCCTAAGCAGGCGCGTGCTGCTCAGAGCTGCCGGCCTTGGCGCCCTTGCCGGGCTCACCGCCTGCGCAACCGCCGTGCTGCCTACCGGTGAAAGCGCCGGTGTCTCTGCTTCCGCCGCCGGCACGCTGGCCGGCATCCGCGCTTCGGCGGGTCTGGGGCCGCTCGCCCCCGATGCCCGGCTCGAGCAGGCGGCGCTCCAGCAGGCCGGATATATGGCGCGCGGCGGCCGAATGAATCACACCACCGGCTGGGGCAAGGACTTTGCCTCGCGCGTCAAAGACAATGGCATTGCCGGCGCTGCCGCCGAAAATATTGCCGAAGGCCGCTTCGACCAGCAGAAGCTGTTCGATATCTGGGTGCATTCGCCAGGCCACCGCCGCAACATGCTCGACCCGCGCTTCACCCGCTTCGGCCTCGCCTATGTGCGCGACGGCCGCGACAGCACGCTTCGCTACTGGTGCCTTGTGCTCGGCAGATAATCTCCACCATTTGGACGGCGGAAGCCTGCTGGCGACCGATCCGTCAGTCTTTGCGGCCGCCGCCGAGCAATTCCTCGATCTCCTGCGCACAAACCGGCCTGCTGAAATGATAGCCCTGCATTTCGTCGCAATTGTTCCTGCGCAGGAAAGCAACCTGATCATCTGTCTCAACGCCCTCGGCGATGACCCTCAGGTTGAGATTTTGCCCCAATGAAATCACCGCGCTGGCCACAGCCTGATCGTTCTCGTCGGCGGCGAGATCCTTGATGAAGGACTTGTCGATCTTCAGCCGCGCCACGGGAAAGGTCTTGAGTGCACTGAGGCTGGAATAGCCGGTGCCGAAATCATCGATCGAGATCTGGACACCCAGGCTTTGCAGGGCGTTCATGGTGGCGACCGCCAGCTCGATATCCTGCATGATAAGGCTCTCGGTCACCTCCAGCTCGAGATACCTGGCCTCCAGGCCGCTGTCCTTCAGCGCGCTGACGATGCGATCGATCAGGTTGCGCTCCCTGAATTGCCGCGCCGACACATTCACGCAAACGGTCAAGGGCGGCAGTCCTGCGTCTTGCCAGGCTTTGTTCTGCCGGCACGCCTCATGCAGAACCCAGTCGCCGATCGGTACGATCAGACCTGTCTCCTCGGCGGTCGGGATGAACATCGTCGGCATTACCGTGCCAAGCGTTGGGTGGTTCCAGCGTATCAGCGCCTCGACCGCAAAAACCCGACCTGACCGAAGGTCCACCTGCGGTTGGTAGAGCAGCGTGAATTCCGAACGCGCCAAGGCGTTTCGCAACTCTTCCTGAAGCACGAATTTTTCATGCGCCCTGGTGTTGAACTCCGGAGCGTAAAACTGGAAATTATCGCGGCCGAACTCCTTGGCGCGATACATGGCCGCGTCGGCATTTGCCAGCAGCGTATCGGGATCCGTCCCATCCTTGGGATAGTTGGCAATGCCGATGCTGGCCGTCGCCCGCACAAGATGCGCTCCGAGCCGAACCGGTTCGGCGAGTGCAGCCCTGAGCTTTTGCAAGGTCTCGGAAACGAGATCGACGTTCGCCGGCTGGTCGAAAAGCACGACGACGAATTCGTCGCCGCCAAGCCGCACGACGGTATCGGTCGCCCGGACGCAGTCGACCATGCGACTTGCGACGGTCTTCAGAAGCTCGTCGCCGGCATTGTGGCCGAGCGTGTCGTTGACGAATTTGAAATTGTCCAGATCAATGAACACCACCGTCACCCAGCGATCGTATCGCTGGGCGTACAAGACCGCCTGTGAAAGCCGGTCCTCCAACAAGGCGCGATTGGGAAGCCCGGTCAGCACGTCATGATTGGCCATGAAGTGGATCCGGTCTTCGGCCTGTTTGCGTTCGATGGCGATCCCGGCGATGCGCGTGGTGAAATCGATGAGGCGAGTCTCGGCCTTGGTCGGTTCGCGCACCGTCATAGAATACATCGCAAAGACGCCGAGCACGGCGCCCTGATGCGACAGGATCGGCGTCGACCAGCATGAACGCAAACCGTGTGGCCGCGCGAGTTCGCGATAGTCCTGCCAAAGCGGATCCTGCATGATGTCAGCGACAATCACCGGCTCGCGCCGATAGACTGCGGTACCGCAAGACCCTGCCCTTGGGCCTACCGCGGCGCCGTCGACGGCGTCGGTGTAGTCTCTCGCCAGGCTCGGCGCGGCGGCGTGGCGCAAGTGGCTGCCATCCTTGTCGAGCAGCAAGACCGAACCGAATATCCCCGCCAGTTGGGACTCGACCAGACGCATGAGCCGCTCGAGCACGTCTTCGAGGGGAGCGCTCTTTGCGATCATCTCGAGGATATGCGCCTGCCCGTCGCGAAGGATTTCGGCCTGCTTGCGCGCAGTGATGTCACGGGCAATGCCGACGAGGCCGAAAATGTTGTTCTGAACGTTGCGCAACGGCAGTTTCGTAGACAGGAACCATTTGCCGGTGCCTGACGCATCGACGACGAACTCCTCCTCGTCGATCATCGGTTGTCCGTCGCGCATCAGTTGCTGCTCGATGAGGCGAAATTTCTGCGCAAGATCCGGCGCGTGAAGGTCGAAGTCGCTCAGACCGATCATGTCGCTCGTGCTGTCTCGACCGCTGTCGGACGCAATGGCTCGGTTGGCGACGACGAAGCGGCTTTCGGTGTCCTTCACCCACATGTAGTCAGGCACCAGGTCGATGAGCGTCTGCAAGGAGATACGCTCGTCGACGACCAAGCGGTTGGCGCTGAGCTCGCTGATGTCCTCATGCGTGGCCACCCAGCCGCCGTCAGGCATCGGCTGATGGCAGACCTGAATTGTCCGGCCATCGGCGAGCTCGGCTGTCCAGTTCCCCGAAGCCGTGCCCGAATTGACTGCCCGGGCCAACGCCAGATAAGCGTCCGCATTCATTGCCGAGGTTCCGACAGCGACGCGCCGCTCGACGATTTCGCGCAGCGCCGCACCCGGCTGCAATTGCTCCGGGGCAAGGCGATAGATTTCCGCGTAGCGTCGATTGCACAGGATCAGCCGTTCACCGGCATCAAAGAAACAGATGCCTTGCGAGATGTTCTCTATCGCGGTCTGGAACCGCAGTGCCTGGTCCTGAAGTGCCGCAATCGTGGCGCGAAGCTCGCACTCGAGGGCCTCATATGAGGCAGTCGCCAGTTGTGCCAGCGTCGTCAAATTTGCGGATTCGGGCGCGTCGGCGGTTTGCCTGGATGACTTCGTGGCCAAACACAATTCCTCCCGCTGATGCTTGAGGCAAGCAAAGGAGGCTCGCCTTCAACCCAAAAGCGACTGCATATTGGTCCGGATATACTAATGGCAGGTGAACCTGGCTCAACGCCGACGCGACCGGCACGGCAACGGAAACCGTGGCCGGTCGCGGTTGCCGTAAGCCCTGAGGCTTAGTCCATATGCGCGGCAGGCGCCCCACCGGCGGGCGGCGCAGCCTTTGGCTTGCGCAGCAGGAAAACAAACGGGACAGCAAGCAGCGTCATCATCATCAGCAGCTTGAAGTCATTGACGTAGGAGATCATCATCGCCTGGATATTGACCATGCGATCCATCAGCGACAGCGCCGTCGGATCGCCGCCCGCCGCTGCCGGCGATGCCGCCCAGAGGTTGGGATTGAACGGATTGATATAGGCCGAGAGCTCGGCGTGGTTGATCTGCGTGTTGCGTACCAGCAGAACCGTCACCACCGATACGCCGATCGACGAGCCAAGATTGCGCACCAGGCTGAACAGCGCCGTTGCATCGGTGCGGAAACGTGCGTCGAGCGTGGCGAAAGCCACGGTGGACAGCGGCACGAACACCATTCCCATTCCAAGGCCCTGGATGACGCCGGAGCTGAGGATAAGCCAGTTGTCCATCTGCGGCGAAAAGCTCGACATCGTGTAGAGCGATTGCGCGGTCAGCAGGAAGCCGATGACGACGAGGATCCTGGCATCGATCCTGTGCATGATCCGCCCGACGAACAGCATCGCGATCATCGTGCCGACACCGCGCGGCCCCAGGACGACGCCGATGGTGAGGGTCGGATAGCCGAAGATGGTCGACAGCATTGGCGGCAGCAGCGACATGCTCGCCAGGATGAGCACGCCCATGACAAAGATGAACGCCAGCCCGGTGACGAAATTGCGATCGAGGAAGATCTTGGGGTCGATAAAGGGGTGCTCCGCCGTCAACGTATGTATGGTGAATACCCAGAAGCCGGTGATGGAAAGACCAAGCTCGATCCATATCTCGATCGAGGAAAACCAGTCGACCTCGCCGCCGCGATCGAGCATCAGCTGCAGCGCGCCGACACCGAGCGAGAGCATGGTGAAGCCGAAGAAATCGAAGCTGCGCACCCGCCGGGCGACGCTGGGAAGATATGCCGCCATGCCAAGGAAGGCGATGATGCCGACCGGCAGGTTGATGAAGAACACCCAGCGCCAATTGAAATTCTCGGTCAGCCAGCCACCCAGCGTCGGGCCAAGGATTGGTCCCAGCATGATGCCGGCGCCCCAGATCGCCATGGCCTGGCCGTGGCGTTCCCTAGGGTTGATGTCGAGTAGGAAGGTCTGTGACAGCGGCACGATGGCCGCGCCGAACACGCCTTGCATGAGCCGGAACAAAACGATGGTCTCAAGGCTCCAGGCGATGCCGCACAGCATTGAAAAGACGGTGAAACCGACCACGGCCGTCAGGAACAGCTCCTTGCGGCCGAAGCGGTCGGCAAGCCAGCCGGTCACCGGCGTCATGATCGCCGCGGCAACGATGTAGGAGGTCAGCACCCAGTTGATGTTGTCGGGGGAGGCGCCGAGATCGCCGGTCATGGTCGGCAGCGCAACGTTGGCGATCGTCGTGTCGAGCGCCTGCATGATCGTCGCAAGCATGAGCGCAACTGTGATCAGGCCGCGGTGCGGTACTTCGCGAAAGGGTTCTGGGCTGCTCATGACGTAAAACTTCCAGCAGGTAACAAAAACGTGTACATTAGGTTTCCGGACGGCGAGGCCCCGCTGTAGAGAGACCCTCATCGCGGTGGGACGCGAGCATCGATGTGGGGGTTACATCGACTGAGCGTCTCGACAAAGCGGGCGCCTGCCGCCCGGAAACCTGAGGACCGAAGATCCTGCGCGGCGTTGTCTGCTCAGGCAGGCTACAGCGCAGCCCGTCCACGCATTCAACTTTTCCCGCGCCTCCCTCGGACCAATCCTGCATCCATCTCGCTGTTTGCTATGCGGCCGCTACCAGGCCTCTTTACCTGGCCTCGCCTGCCGTGGCGCGGCGGAAAATGCTCGGCAGCCCGCGGGAAACGCCGGTGTCCACCGTGACGGTCGCGCTCATGCCGGTGCGCAGCGCCGCCTTGGCGTCGGCATCGGTCAATTCCAGGCGGACCGGAATGCGCTGCGTGACCTTGACCCAGTTGCCGGTAGCGTTCTGCGCGGGCAGCAGCGAGAACTCGGCGCCGGTGCCGGCGCCGATCGCCTTGACGGTGGCTTCGAACGTCTTGCCCGGATAAGTATCGACCATGATTTCGGCCTTCTGGCCGGGTTTCATGTTGGTGAGCTGGGTTTCCTTGAAATTGGCGTCGACCCAGGTGTCGCCGGTCTCGACCAGCGAAAACAGCGGCGTGCCCGAACCGACATACTGGCCGACCTTGAACGAAGCGGCCTGGCTGATGATGCCGTCGGCGGGTGCCTTGACCGTGGTCTGGACCAGATCGTAGGCCGCCTTGTCGCGTGCGGCGAGCGCCGCCATTACCGTTGGATGCTTGTCGGTCTCGATGTCGGGATTGCCGCCAAGTGCCGCCTTGGCGCTGACGATCCCTTGCTGGGCCACGGCCAGCTGCTGCTTCGCCTTGTCGAGGTCGTTCTTGGCTTCGTCCAGAGACGACTTGGCGTTGATGCCCTTCTGGGCAAGGTCGGCGGCGCGGTCATATTGCGACTGCGCGTACTGGACCTGGCTTTCGTCGGACTTCTCCTGCGCCAGCGCCTGGCTGTAGGCCGCACGCAACTGCTCGACATTGAGCCGTGCGCCGGCCACCGCCGCGTCGGCCTGGGCCAATGCGATCCGGTAGGGCTCGGGATCGATAGCGAACAACACGTCGCCCTGCTTGACAGACTGGTTGTCGAAAATGTCGACCTGAACGATGCGGCCCGCCGTATCGGCGGCTATCGACACCTTGGCCTGCTGCAGATTGGCGTTCTCGGTCTCCTGATAGCGGCCGCCGGTCACCCAGACATAGCTGCCGCCGGCGATCAACGCAGCGGGCAGCACAAACATCAAAAGGAAGCGGCCGGCACGGCGCTTCTGCTTCGGCGCCACCGGCGCCGGAGCTATCTGCGGAGCGACCGTTACCGGAGCTGCCGCCGGCTTCGCGGGAGCTTCCATCTCCAGCTTGGCCGCATTCTCATCTAGTTTGGCTACCGCGTTCATGCTGCTGTGCCTTCCGTATTCTTCACTTTTTCCGAGGGCGGCGCCTCACCATCTGCAAGATTCTGCACCATTGTCTCCAGCGCCCTGACCAGGACGCGGCGATCTTCCGGCGAAACGCCAACGAGCGATTCCTCATAGACCTCGCCGGCAAGGCTCTTGACGTGGGTGTAAGCCGCGTTTGCCTTGGCGGTCGGGAAAATCATGCGCACTCGCCTGTCGGTTGCGTCGGGACGGCGCTCGATCCAGCCGCCCTCCTCCATGCGATCGACAAGACGCGAGACGCTGATCGGCTCGATTTCGAGAAGCTCGGCAAGCCGCGCCTGCGCGACACCCGCCTCCTTGGCGACGCGGACCAGAAGCCGCCATTGCGCCGAAGAAAGGCCGAAACCACTGGCGCGCGCTTCGAAGCGCTTGCGCATCAGGCGCTGTACGTCGTGGATCAAAAAGCCCAATCTGTCGATGCCGTCGGAAACCATGAGCGACATATATAATAAGCGTGCTCATAATTCAAGGAGCCGGATTGTGCCAGAAGCCGGCGAGTGTGCATGGCAGTCGGTGCAGGGCGATCGTAGTTAGCAATTTATTACGCCGGGCGCTTGTAACGCGAAGCGATGCGGTTCTCGAGCGGCGCCCCGGATGAGCTGAGCCTGGATGCAGCGCTTGTGACGGCGCCCTCGGGCGAACGCTTCTTCAGCATATCGGCGTGCTACATCGGCCCCCTCGACGAAGGCCAGCAAATCATTCAACCTCTGAGAGAGTATGGCACGCCAGTTGAGCGCCGGATTGCTCCTGTCCCCTGGTCCTGCAGCAGGTTGGCGGCGCCATCTCGCGAGTACCGATGGACGGAACGCCCTACGCCAACAGAGATGCACTTTACGATTGCTTCCCGATATCGATCTGGGACAATCCGTCTGACGACGAAACGCACATCCGATGGGCGCGCGACCTGTGGAATGCAATGAGACCGTTCTCGACCGGCGGCGTCTATGCGAATAATCTCGGCGAAGAGGGCACTGATCGGGTTCTGGCGGCTTACGGCGAGAATTATCCGAGGTTGGCCGCACTAAAGAACAAGTATGATCCCACCAATTTCTTTCGCTTGAACCAAAACATTAAGCCTGCGACCTGAGCGACCGCCCCGGGCCGATGCTCGAAATTCTGCGGCGCTGCTACAGCTCCAAATTCCAGTTCTGGCCGACCAGATCCTTGCCGAAGGAATGGTGGCGCTCCTCGTTGGTCAATTTAAAGCCCGCAGCCTCATAGATGTGGCGAGCGGCGGCGAGCACGCCGTTGGTCCACAGCGTCAGTGTCGTGTAACCCGTGGCGCGGCAAAAGCCGATACATTCCTCGACCAGCCGCTTGCCGATGCCGAGGCCGCGCGCCGACGGCTCGACATAGAGCAGGCGCAACTTCGCCACCGCGTCCGACTGGCGCACGACGAAGACCGAGCCGACGACCTCGCCTTGCCGCTCGGCGATCCAGCTGCGTTCCCATTTCGGATCGAAGGATTTGACGAATGCGCCGAGGATTTCGGCGACCAGCGCTTCATAGGTTTCGTCCCAGCCATATTCCTGCGCGTAGAGCAGGCCCTGGCGATGGATAATCCAGCCGATGTCGCCGATTTGCAGAGGCCGCAGCATATAGGGAATTTTGGGCTCGGTGCTTCCGCCCAGCAGACGCTGCACCATCTGCATGGCCCTGACCAGCCTGTCCTGTTCGGCAACCGAAAGTCGGTCGAGCAATGCCGCGACCTGGTCGTGCGAACCCTGGTTCAGCGGCGCGAAGGCCTGCCGCCCGGCCTTGGTCAGCGCGATCGACGAGCGCCGCGCATCCGCCTCGATCGTGGCGCGCTCGACCAGATCACGCTCCTCGAACTTCTTCAGCAGCCGGCTGAGATAACCGGCATCGAGGCCGAGATCGCGCGCAAGGTCGGTGGCGGTCAGGCCATCGCGATGCGCCAGCTCATAGAGCACCCGCGCCTCGGTCAGCGAGAAGGTGCTTTTCAGCAGCCCTTCGTCGAGCAGCCCGATCTGGCGGGTGTAGAAGCGGTTGAAGGCCCGCACCGCGTCGATCAGTTCCTTGCCTGGGTGATGATGAATGGTCATGGCATCCTCCTCCCCGCAAGATCAGCGATTTAGTTGACTTGGTCAAGTATCCGTTTGAAGCAATTGTTCCTGATGATGCCCACCGGGCGCCTTGACTCGCGCGAGTTGCCAGCCTATTTCAGCGCCACGTTAGCACTCCCCCAAGATGAGTGCTAACCACATGTCCGGCGCCGCCGGACGGAGGAACTGTTCTCACCATTCTCATCGAGGAATAAAAAATGGCAAAGTCGAAGTTCCGCCCGCTTCATGACCGCGTGGTCGTTCGTCGGGTCGAATCCGAATCCAAGACCGCGGGCGGGATCATCATCCCCGATACGGCTAAGGAAAAGCCGCAGGAAGGCGAGATCATCGCCGTCGGTTCCGGCGCCCGCGACGAAGCCGGCAAGCTCGTCCCGCTGGACGTCAAGGCCGGCGACCGCATCCTGTTCGGCAAGTGGTCGGGCACCGAAGTCAAGCTCAATGGCGAAGACCTTCTGATCATGAAGGAATCCGACATCATGGGCATCATCGGCTGAATATCGGCCTCACCCTCGTTTAAATCTTCGGGCTCAATCCAAGCCCCTGCCAGGAGCTAAAAATGGCTGCCAAAGACGTAAAATTCTCCCGCGACGCTCGTGAGCGCATGCTGCGCGGCGTCAACATCCTCGCCGACGCGGTGAAGGTCACGCTCGGCCCCAAGGGCCGCAACGTCGTCATCGACAAGTCGTTCGGCGCACCGCGCATCACCAAGGACGGCGTCACCGTCGCCAAGGAAATCGAGCTTGAAGACAAGTTCGAGAACATGGGCGCGCAGATGGTTCGCGAAGTTGCTTCGAAGACCAACGACATCGCCGGCGACGGCACTACGACCGCGACCGTTCTGGCACAGTCGATCGTCCAGGAAGGCCACAAGGCGGTTGCCGCCGGCATGAACCCGATGGACCTCAAGCGCGGCATCGACCTCGCCGTCGCCGACGTCGTCGCAACGCTGATCAAGAACGCCAAGAAGATCAAGACCTCGGAAGAGGTTGCCCAGGTCGGCACCATCGCCGGCAATGGCGACGTTTCGGTCGGCTCGATGATCGCGGAAGCGATGCAGAAGGTCGGCAATGAGGGCGTCATCACGGTCGAGGAAGCCAAGACCGCCGAGACCGAGCTCGAAGTCGTCGAAGGCATGCAGTTCGACCGCGGCTATCTCTCGCCCTACTTCGTCACCAACGCCGAAAAGATGGTTGCGGATCTGGAAGACGCCTACATCCTGCTCCACGAGAAGAAGCTCTCCAACCTGCAAGCCATGCTGCCGATCCTCGAGGCTGTCGTGCAGACTTCGAAGCCGCTGGTCATCATCTCCGAGGACGTCGAAGGCGAGGCCCTGGCCACGCTGGTCGTCAACAAGCTGCGTGGCGGCCTGAAGATCGCTGCCGTCAAGGCGCCGGGCTTCGGTGATCGCCGCAAGGCCATGCTGGAAGACATCGCCATCCTCACCGGTGGCCAGGTCATTTCCGAAGACCTCGGCATCAAGCTCGAGAATGTCGGCCTCAACATGCTCGGCCGCGCCAAGAAGGTGTCGATCTCCAAGGAGAACACCACCATCGTCGACGGCGCCGGCAAGAAGGCCGAGATCCAGGGCCGCGTCGCCCAGATCAAGCAGCAGATCGAGGAGACCACCTCGGACTACGACAAGGAGAAGCTGCAGGAACGTCTCGCCAAGCTGGCGGGCGGCGTTGCCGTCATCCGCGTCGGCGGTGCGACCGAAGTGGAAGTCAAGGAAAAGAAGGACCGCGTCGATGACGCCCTCAACGCGACCCGCGCGGCCGTCGAAGAAGGCATCGTTCCCGGCGGCGGCGTCGCACTGCTGCGCGCTTCGCTGAGCATCAAGGCAACCGGCGCCAACTCCGACCAGACCGCGGGCATCAGCATCGTGCGTCGCGCGCTGCAGGCTCCGGCCCGTCAGATCGCGGCCAACGCCGGTGCGGAAGCATCGATCGTTGCCGGCAAGATCCTTGAGAACAAGGGCGCGACCTTCGGTTACAACGCCCAGACCGGCGAATATGGCGACATGATCGCCATGGGGATCGTCGATCCGGTCAAGGTTGTGCGCACAGCCCTGCAGGACGCGGCCTCGGTCGCCGGCCTGCTGGTCACCACCGAAGCCATGATCGCGGAGGCTCCGAAGAAGGAGTCGGCTGGCGGCGGCATGCCTGGCGGCATGGGCGGCGGCGGCATGGGCGGCATGGGCGGCATGGACTTCTAATCCAGCCAATCTCGCAAGCTTACGGAAAGGGCGGCAGCGATGCCGCCCTTTTTCGTTGATGTGGCGGAAATTGAGAGGCCGTCCGATCCCAAGTAAGCAGGCGCGTATCCCGCAGGACGCGTCTGTTCGGCTACCATGCCGTTGCTTCCAGGCGTCGCGGCGGCGCAGAACATGAATCGTCGAGCTGCAGCCTTGGCCCTTTTGGCGGAACGCCGCGCCGCCTTCGATGCGATGAAGGCATAAACGTCAATGCACCGCGGCAGCGGCACTCTTGGCCGGCAATGCCCCCTCAATCAGCGCCGCGACCTCATCGGCTACCGCCAGCACCGGGGCGCGGTCGTGGGTGGCGCGTGCGATCACCATCAGTCCTTCAAGCGATGATTCGACCAGCAATGCCAGCGCGTGCGCGCGTCGCTCGGGCACCCCTGCCCTGACGAAGGCCGCCCTGAGCAAGCCTATCCATTGCTCGAAGGCGGACCGGCACAATTCGGCCAGTTCCGGCATGTCGATCGGCGAGTCCAAGACCACGGGCGCGATCGGGCAACCGAGCGTGAACCGATTGTCTTCCAGCATGCGCGCGACCGACTGGTAGATGTGGTGGACGGCCACCGCCGGGTCCTTTTCGGCCGCAAGGGCCTCGCCCAGCCTTTTCGAGACGTCCTCGACGCTGTCGCGCGTCACCTCGATGA
Organism: Mesorhizobium sp. M0437; assembly: GCF_040321335.1. Lineage (NCBI taxonomy): Bacteria > Pseudomonadati > Pseudomonadota > Alphaproteobacteria > Hyphomicrobiales > Phyllobacteriaceae > Mesorhizobium > Mesorhizobium sp. M0437. The sequence continues at coordinate 89,735 of NZ_JAMYRK010000007.1, read as the reverse complement.
CCAGCTGGTCCTTGCCGCCCGGAAAATGAAAATAGAGCGAGCCTCTCGGCGCGCCTGAGGCGCTCAATATGTCGTTGAGCGAAGTGCCGTGATAGCCGCGCTGCCGAAGCAGGCGCCCCGTGGTCTCGAGTATGCGGGTACGGGTGTCGTTCGCCATGTCAACCTCTGTCAGGAGTGAGCATTATAGGCCTTGCCTCGAATATGACAACCGGTCTACATAATATGTAGATCAGTCTACATATCGAGAGGCAAATGCGCAGTTATCGTCTTGAAGGAACCTGCGGGACCAAGTGCCTGGTGATGCGCGACGAGGCGCAGCCGACGCCGAAGCCGCACGAGATCGTCGTGCGTGTCCGCGCCGCTTCGCTCAACCGCCGCGACACGATGATCCTCAACGGCAGCTATCCACTGGCGCCGCGCCAAGGGGTCGTTCCGCTGAGCGATGGTGCCGGCGAAGTCGTTGCGGTCGGCGAGGCCGTCACCCGCTTTGCGGTCGGCGACCGCGTCACCGGCAGTTATTTTGCGCGCTGGATCGATGGCCGCATCAATGCCGGTCTGATCGACCAGCTTGGCTGCACGCTGGACGGGATGCTGGCCGAATACGCCGTGCTCGACGAGCAATGGGCGGTGCGGCTTCCCGATCATCTCGACTGGCATCAAGCGGCGACACTAACCTGCGCCGGCCTGACCGCCTGGAATGCCGTGACGGCGGCCGAAATGCCGAAGCCCGGCCAATGGGTTCTTGTCATCGGTTCAGGTGGCGTCGCGCTATTTGCGCTGCAATTCGCCAAGCTGCTCGGCTGCCGTGTCGTGGCAGTCAGCTCGCGCAACGAGAAGCTGGACCGGCTGCGGGCGCTGGGCGCCGACCTCGTCGTCTCGACCGCCGACATGCCGGAATGGGGTGCTGCGGTGCGCGAGCAGACCGGCGGCATCGACCTCGTCGTCGAGACCGGCGGCCCGCCGACCTTCGCGCAATCGATGATCGCCTGCGCGCTTTACGGGCGCATCGTGCTTCTCACCGTACAGGATGCGAAAGGCGGGACGGTGCAGATCCCCGGCCCGGTCTACCAGCGCAGCCTCGCCACCATCAGCCGCCTGTTCGTCGGCAATCGCACCAATCTCGAAGCCATGCTGCGCGCCATCTCGGTGCATCGCCTCAGGCCTGTCATCGACAAGGTGTTCGCCTTCGACGAGGCCAACGACGCCTACCGCTATTTCCAGCAAGGCGACGTCTTCGGGAAAGTGGTCGTCAACGGCGCCTGACTGGTCCGCCCCAAAATCTGATCGACCCTCAAATCAAAGGAGAGACACAATGACCATTCGTGAAGCAAAGGCCCAATGGCAGGGATCGTTGAAGGAAGGTTCGGGCCGGCTGAAGCTCGGCAGCGGCGTCTTCGAAGGCGCCTACTCGTTCCCGTCGCGTTTCGAGAACGGTCCCGGCACCAACCCCGAGGAATTGATTGGGGCGGCGCATGCCGGCTGCTTCTCGATGGCGCTGAGCACCGTCCTCGGCCGCGAAGGTTACACTCCCGCACGCATCCACACGATCGCCAAAGCGCATCTCGGCGCCACCGCGGCCGGACCGACGCTGACCCGCATCGAGCTGGAGACCGAGGCAAGCGTCGCCGGGTTGGCGGCGGGGGAGTTCGAGCGGCTGGCGCAGACGGCCAAGGAGAGCTGCCTCGTGTCGCGGGCGCTGGCCGGCGTCGCAGTGATCACGCTCAAGGCCCGCCTCATCGAAACCGCTACCGATCACTGAAGGGAAGGAATATCCAATGACACAGGAACTCGTCATCGACGTCGCCGCCGCCAAACGCTCCGCCGAAACGGCCGAGATCATGCGGCGCTACAACGACGTCTTCCAGCGCCACGACCCGTCGGCGCTCGACGATCTGGTGGCGGAAGATTGCGTGATCGAGAACACCACGCCGGCCCCGGACGGCGCCCGCCGCATCGGCAAGGGCGCCTGCGTCGAACTGTGGTCGGCGATCGCAACCGGACCCGGCACGCGCTTCGACATTGAAGAAACTTTCGTCGCCGGTGATCGGGCGACGATCCGCTGGCGCTACTGGATGGCCGACGGCAATTCGCTACGCGGCGTCAACCTGATGCGCGTGGCGGACGGGCAGATTGTCGAGGCCATGGGCTATGTGAAGGGATAGATTTGCGCTGCCCGCGACCTTCCTGTCTACCGGTCCGCCAGCGCCAGTTTGGCGCCGAGCATGACAAAGGCTCCGGCGAAGGTACGGCGCATCCAGGTCAGCACCTTTGGCCGCGACACGACATGGCTGCGGATTGACGCCGCGAAAACGCCGTAGCCGACAAAGACCACGAAGGTGAGCAGCATGAAGATGCTGCTGAGTTCCAGCATCTTCGACAGCGCATGCGGTTCGGTGGTGCTGACGAATTGCGGCAGGAAGGCAAAGAAGAAGATCGACAGTTTTGGGTTGAGGATGTTGATGAGGATGCCCGAAGTGATCACTTTGCCGGCCGAGCGCGGCGCGACATTTTCTTCGACGCTCAGGCCGCCCTTCTCCTTCAGCGTGTTCCAGGCCATGTAGAGCAGGTAGGCGACGCCGAGATATTTCAGCGTCTCGAAGGCGACGGCACTGGTATGCAGCAGTGCCGCGAGGCCGGTGATGGCGGCCGCCATGTGCGGAATGATGCCGAGCGTGCAGCCGAAAGCGGCAATGATGCTGGCGCGCGCACCACGTGAAAGCCCGGCGCTCAGCGTATAGAGAACGCCGGTGCCGGGCGAAGCCACGACAATCAGCGACGTCAACAGAAATTCGATGCTCACAGATGGTCTCCCGGTGCTGGCCCCGCCGCCGGCAGCGTAATCAGCGAAACGTGCGGGCACAAGCCAGCCTGAGAGCCTGTCCGCATTCAGATCATGCTATTGGCGTGCAGCTTGCTATCCGCGATGGGCTGCCGAACTTCCCAGTGTTCGACCAGCTTGCTGTCCTTCAGCCTGAAAATGTCGACAATGGCCAAGCCCTCCTCCTCCGGTTCGCGTTTTGCGTGCATGTGCACGATGACGAAATCCCCTTCGGCAAAAATCCGCTTCACCTCTCCCTTCACGAGGGGAAATGACTGTTTGAGCTGCTGCAGATAGGCTTTGAAGCCTTCCGCACCATCCGCAATGTTCGGATTGTGTTGGATGTAGCGTTCGCCAAAATGCATCGAAGCAGCTTCGATGTTGCCTTGGTTTACTGCTTTGTCGATGAAGTCCAGGACGATCGTCTTGTTGGTCTCGAGCGAATTATGACTCTCGGCTGGAAATGGATTTGATGGTTCGTCACGCATGTTTTGCTCCTTCCCGTGCCTGCTTCTGCCCGGTGTGGACAGGAGCGTCCGCACGCCGACATTGCCAACATGATCTGTTGCGATTGTGAGATGGTCGATACGCTATTCCACTAGATTCTTATCCAATCGTCTAATAGCGTCGTCCTATTCATCGTTGGAGGATGGTTCTCATGGACGCCTTGTCCGAAGTTCTTGCTTCGCTGAGATTTGGCAGCGCCATGATCGGCAGCGCGACCCTGCATCGGCCATGGGGTATTTCGGTGGATCCGACAAGGAATGCCGCCATCCACGTCATACAGAACGGCGAATGCTGGCTGCGGTTAGCCGGTGAAAGGGAGCCGATCCGCTTAGGCGAGGGAGATGTCATCCTTGTCGCGAGCGGTATCGGGCATGCCCTTTGCAATCCGGCGGATGCACCGACGGCATCGATATCCGCCGTCCTTTCCGCAAATCGGAGCGGACTGGAACCGAAAAGCGAGAGCGGCGCGACAACTCTTCTTTGTGCGAGATATTCACTCGACGGCGTCGGGCCATATCCGATGGTTTCGCTGCTTCCTCCGCTGATTCATTTGACCCGGAATCAGATCGACACCAGCGAGCCGCTGCGGCTTGCCCTGGAACTTCTGCAGGTCGAAGCGAAAGGCGATCTCGGCGGCCACGACATTGTCGCCCCACGCCTTCTCGACAGCACGTTGATCTTCTTGTTGCGCGCCTGGATCGAACATCAGCCACTCGGAACAGGGGGATGGTTTGGCGCCTTGCGCGACAAAGGCATTGCGCAGGCTTTGCGCCTGATCCACGAGCGGCCGGGCAATCCCTGGACCATCGCTTCCCTTGCCAGCGGCGCAGCACAGTCCCGGGCCACCTTCGCGCGTCGCTTCGCTCAACTGGTAGGACAGCCGCCGCTGTCCTATGTGACCCGGTGGCGGATGAACCTTGCCGCCAAGGCTCTGCGGGAAACGAACCAGAACATTGGCGAGATCGGGCGCGCCGTCGGATATGAATCGGTGCCGTCGTTCTCGCAGGCATTCAAACGATTGACCGGACGATCGCCCGGCCTCTACCGCAGCGACTTTCGCGCATCTGATTGACGAAATTCAAACTGGGACGCCAGCCCGAGGGCCGTCATTCAAGCGTCGGCAGACCGTGAGCCCGACGCGCGATCAGGCAGTCGTCATCGCCCGGCATGCAGGCGCGGCAGACGTCGGGGCGGATGTCGTAGATGCCGCAGGCCGTTGACTTGCCGACCTCGCCGCACAGTGCCGAACAGCGCGCGCCGTCGCAGCGCATACCGGCTTCGTCGGCAGCCACGTATTTTTGCGGGATAAGGTCGAGCTGCGCGTCATCCTCGGTGGAGAAGCGCGGCCATCTGGACGAGTAGGCGCAGCAGGCGCCACAGGTCTGGCAATCGAAGGCAATCGGACCGACGCCCTCTTGTGGCGACGAAAACTCCTCTGCGACCGCCAGGGCAAGCAGCCTTGGCGCAGATTTCCGGTCGGCATTTTGCTGCAAGGACGCTATTTCTTCTTGGGCTTGCGCGGCGGTGCTTCCGCCGGCGACCTGAACAGATCGGTGCCCGCTTCGGCGGCTTCGCCGGTTTTTGGCGCGGCCGCCGGCTTGGCCGGCTTCACGGCGGCAGCAGGCGCTGCCGGCTGGCCCTTGGCGGAAAACTTGATTGCCATATCAATCCTCGTCAGAGAAACGCGATGATGGCGCATTCGGATTGCGAAGGCGGCCGATGAGCGCCGAAACGGCCGTGATGTTCATTTCTTCGGGCGACCAGTTCCTGGCTTCCTCGATGTGCCGGGGCGCCAGCTCGCGATGCGTGCTGCCGCTGTAAGCGGCATCCTGAAAGGTCATGCGCTCGCGGGTCTTGGCGTTTTCCCGGACGTATTCAATCAGATAATTGGGGCATTCGGCACGACCGCGCACGCCGAGCCGAACCTGGGCATCGCCGTGGACACGCCTGCAGCGCTCGAGCTTTTCGAGCACGCGCCGGACATATTCGACCGGCTTGTCTAGTTCGCCCACGACATCGGCGATGGTCGAATCTGCGGCGATCGCCTTTTGAGGCACGCGTTTGGTGGCCATCAGCGTTTGCCTGCGCGTTTCGGCGAGGCCGCGAGCGCAACCGCCGCCGCCATGTCGTCGGCTTCCTTCTCCAGCCGCAATTCGCGCAGCCGCGCGGTCTTGGCTTCGCGGGCCTGGCTGACGGCATCCCGTTCGGAATTGATGCGGTCGAGCGACATCGACTGGGTCCGCGTCTTGCTGAAAATGGATTCGGCCTGGTCGCGGGGTTTTTTTGAAGTTGCGGTCAAGGTCTTTCTCCCGGTTCGGAGCACGCCGCCGAAAAGTGGCGAGACTGGTCTTTCGGCCAGGATCCCGCACAAAGCAATACGGCAGCCGGTTCAAATTGCTGGAACGTCCTTAGCACGTCCGGGCCGTCGAGCAGCGCTCTTTCGGCGGTCGAAGCGCAAAAATGAAAAAGGCCAGGCACCGCCTGACCTTCCATAAGAGCGCCTGCGCATCCCGAGAAACGCGCAAAGAAACGTTCTTCTCAATGCACATGATCCGCTCCGAGATTTAACATCCCGCGATCGTGCGCTGGAATTTGCCATTCACCGGTGCCAGTACATCCGTGGTCACCGGTGAGGCTGAATTCCGTTTTAGGCCGCCTTCAACTGGTCGGCGGACATCTTGCCCGACTTGTTGTCGCGGACCATCTCGTAGCCAAGCTTCTGGCCCTCGACGATGTCGCGCATTCCGGCGCGCTCGACGGCTGAGATGTGGACGAAAACGTCGGCAGAACCGTCGTCAGGCTGAATAAAACCAAAACCCTTGGTGGCGTTGAACCATTTAACTGTGCCTGTGCTCATAACGAACCCTTTCCATGGCAAATATTCGTTCGCCGTCATGCGGATGCACAACAACGTTTGTCTCGACTTTGATGGGGGAAGTTCGCCAAAGGCGCGCCTAGGCACGCGGATAACAAAAGTCGGTCAAACAAATATCGACAAAATTCTTATAGACTTCTTTGCGCGTTGTGTCAATTTTTTTGATTTGCCACACTCGCGGAGACGCGCGGCGGCGGCCCGCGCCAGCACATCGGACGGCGAAAGCCGGGCTATTGCCCGCCGAAAAAACCAATCAGCCGGGAACCATTTTGGCGCCGGGGCATTTTTTTCGGTGTCGAACGCCGTTCTCGAAAGAGCGATCTTGAGAAAAGGCGGACGACAAACAGGACGCCCCCCGCGCAGATAAAAGGCACGAGGGGCGTTCCTGTGATGCGACCATTCGCGCCGCTGCACCCTGCCCCTCACAGCATGGCCCGGCTGAGCCCGCCATCCACCGGCAAAGCCACGCCGGTGATATAGGCGGCGTCGTCGCTGGCCAGGAACGCGGCAACCGCGCCGAATTCGGCGGGGGTGCCGTAGCGCTTTGCCGGGATTTCGGCCTGACTCTCGGCGGCGATCACAGCAGCGTCCACACCCCTGTCGGCGGCGTCCATCGCGTCGAACCGCTTCGTCCGGTCCGTCGCAAAACGGCCAGGCAGCAACAGGTTGACGGTGACGCCGTCCGCCGCCACTTCGCCGGCCAGGGTCTTGGCCCAGCCGGCAAGCGACGCGCGCAACGCATTCGAAGCGGTGAGGCCGGGGATCGGCTCGCGGACGGACGTGGAGGAAACGGCGATGATGCGTCCCCAGCGCCGTGCCCGCATGCCTGGCAGGAAAGAAATGGCGATGCGCATCTGGCTCAGCACCATGCTGGTGAACTGCTTTTCCCAGACGCTCGCATCGAAGACGCTGGCCGCGAAGGGCGGCGGGCCGCCGCCATTGAGCAGGACGATGTCGATCCGCTGATGCTCGTCCTCGACGGCACGGATCAGCCGGGAGACGCTGTCGTTATCGGAAAGATCGGCGCTGAAGGTCGAGCAGACGGGGCCGGCGGACTCGATCGCGCGCCGCGCCGCATCCAGGGTCTCCTCCCCTCGTCCGACCAGGATGATCTCCGCGCCTTTCGCCGCGAGCGCTTCGGCGACGCCGAAACCCAGGCCCTTGCCTCCTCCGAGAACCAGCGCCTTCCGCCCCTCAAGATTTGTACTTATCAAGCCAAGCCTCCTCTGGTTTCACTGCGCACTCCCGGATAAGCCCTGAGTGCATGCTTTGGGCGTGCATCAGTGGACATGCACAATGGCGTCGGCTTCGACCGGAACATTGGCCGGCAAGCCGGCCATGCCGAGCGAGCAGCGGGCATGCTCGCCACGCTCGCCGAAAACATGGAGCAGAAATTCGGATGCTCCGTTGCCGACCTCCGAATAGGCCGCAAAGCCGGCCGCCGCGTTCACATAGACGGTCAGCTTGGCGAATTTCACAACACGGTCGAGATTGCCGTCCAGTTCCTTGTCGAGCCAATAGACGATGTTGGCCGCGCAGAGCCGGGCGGCGTTCCGCGCCGCGGCCAGAACGATCTCTGCGCCGACCTGGCCGATCGCAGCGATCTCCTGCCCGATCTCGGGGATCTGACCGGAGACATAGACGATGTCTGCGACCCGAACCGTCGGCGAGAACGGCAAAGCGGGCCGATCGAGCGACGGCCAGGCAACACCGAACTCCTCAAATCTTCGTCTGTAGGACAAGGTGGCTGCTCCTGTTTTCGTTGGTGCGAGCGGACCTTGAATTCAGATCGGGCTTTCGGGTAGCCTGATAGTGCTGACACAGCTATCAGGAATTCTTATGACTAGAGATATCGACATCAGGCTGCTGCGCGCCTTCGTCACCGTGGCCGATACGGGAACGGTGAGCCGGGCCGCCGATCGGCTTGCCCGCACCCAGGCGGCGGTGAGTATGCAGCTTCAGCGCCTCGAGGGTGAAGTCGGCGCCGAGCTGCTGCGCCGTTCGCCGCGCGGCGTGACGCTGACCGAGGCCGGCGAGATCCTGCTCGCCTTCGCCCGCAAGGCCATCGCGATCGGCGACGATGCCAGGCGCGAGATAGAAGGCCGCAGGCTGGTCGGCCGTGTCCGGCTGGGCATCGTCGAGGATTTGGCGGTGACACGGCTGCCGTTGATCATTGCCGACTTCCGCCGCCGGCATCCTTCCGTGGAGATCGAGCTGACATCAGCCAGCAGCAGCGATCTCAGCAAGTCGCTGGGCGAAGGAAAATGCGACATCGTCATGGCCGATCCGGCGCGCTTCACAAAGGCGCCGCGAGGCCATCTGTCACGACAGTTGGTCTGGGCGGCAAGCCGCATGATCGAGATCGATGACGAGGTCGAGCTTCCGCTGATCATCTTCGAAGGCGCCTGCTCCTGGCAGGACAGAATGCTGGCCTCGCTCGCCGAGGCCGGGATCGGCTGGAAGATCGGCTGCCGCGTGTCGACTTTCGCGACGCTGATCTCGGCGCTGAGGGCCGGGCTTGGCATCGGCCTTCTGCTGCAGGAAGGACTACCGCCCGACTGCCAAAGCCTCAACGGACGCTTCAACCTGCCGCCGGCGCCGATGGCGGATTTCGGCGTCTACCTCGCGAGGGACCCGTCGCGGCTGGTCGAGGAGTGTGGCGATTTCCTGCGGGCGGGATTTGAGGCGTAGCGAAAATATCTGACGCCGTTCACCGTTCCTGGTCAGTCGGGCGGATGACGATCTCGTTGACGTTGACGTGTGCCGGCTGGCCCACGGCGTAGAGAATGGCCGCGGCGATGTCCTCGGCGGTCAGCGCCTCCATGGCGGCGAGCCGCTGGTCGAGCCCGGCCTTCGCCGCCGGGTTGGTGACATGGTCGCCGAGTTCGGTGCGCACAAGGCCAGGCTCGATGACGGTGACGCGAACCTTATCGGCATAGACTTCGCGGCGCAGCGATTCGGAAAAGCCAACGACGCCGAACTTGGTTGCGGCATAGCCGCTGGCGCCGGGATTGGCGACGCGGCCGGCGATCGACGAGACATTGACGATGTGACCCTTGGCGGCCCTGAGATGCGGCAGCGCCGCCTTGGTGACGCCCATCAGCGCCAGCAGGTTGAGCTCGATCATGCGGCGCCAGTCGTCGAGCAACGCCTCGGCGGCCGGCGACAGAAGCATCACCCCGGCATTGTTGACGAGGATGTCGAGGCGGCCCCATTCGGTGACAACCTTGTCGACCATGGCGGTGACATCGTCGTTGCTGGTGACGTCGGCCTCGATGCGGAGCGCCGTGCCGCCGGCCTTTTCGATACGTGCGGCCAGCGCTTCGAGACGATCGGCGCGACGTGCGGCAATCGCCACCTTGGCCCCGGCGGCTGCGAGCGCCACAGCGGTTGCCTCGCCGATGCCCGAGGAGGCGCCGGTGACGAGTGCGACCTTGCCGGCCAGTGCGGAAGAAACAGAAGTCATTGTGAAGTCTCCAAGGCCCCTGCCCGAGCTTCAGATAGGCCGTGGGCCGCAAAGCGGAAGACCGGCTCCTCGGTTGCTCGGCTCTATTCGTCGGGACCGGGCTCCGGCCAAGGCTCTTTCGCCGCCTCGGCATACCAGTGGCGCATCGCCGGTATTGAAAGCACGGCGTCGACATAGGCGCGGGTGTCGGGCGCCAGCGTGCCGCCATAGGTGTCGAAGCGGGTGACGACCGGCGCGTACATGGCATCGGCCGCGGTGAAACGGCCAAACAGAAACGGCCCGCCTTTGCCGTATTTTTCGCGGCATTCGCGCCATAGCCCTTCGATGCGCGCCCGTTGCGCCTCACCTTCGGCGTCGAGCGGCTTGTGGCCTTTCGGCCGGCGCAAATTCATCGGCCAGCCATAGCGGACCTCGCGAAAGCCGGAATGCATCTCTGTCGCCGCCGAGCGGGCCAGCGCGCGGGCGCCGATGTCGGCCGGCCAGAGCTTTTTCTCGGGAAACAGCTCAGCAAGATATTCAAGGATGGCAAGGGTTTCCCAGACGATCCGGACCTCGCCATTCGGCAGCCGATGGTTCAGCACCGGCACCTGGCCGGTCGGCGATATCCTGGCCAGATTGGCCGCGGTCTCGGGCGTGCGCAGGCGCACAAGACCTTCCTCGAACGGGATCTCCAGATGCTTCATCGCCAGCCACGGCCGCAGTGACCACGACGAAAAACACTTGTTGCCGATGAAGAGCGTGAATTCAGCCATTGTCCCTCCGGCCCTGTCTGTTCGGGCGTTCTGGTGCACCCTATCCTGTCGGCTTCGCGGCCGGAAGCTATCCCAATCGACGGGCAGAACCCGGAACCTAAGCGATCCGCGACCGTTTCTCCAGGCGAACGGTCCAGGAGATGCGAGATGGTGAACAAGGATCAGGTTGCCGGCGTTGCCAAGCAAGCCAAGGGCTCGGTCAAGCAGACCGCCGGCAAGGCCACCGGCAACAGGCGCACCGAGGCCGAAGGCGACGTCGACAAGGCCACCGGCAAGATGCAGAAGGCTTACGGCGACGTGAAGGACAAGGTGAAGAAGGCGCTTTGACGCCGGCCCTTCGTGAACCAGGAAGAGGCGGCTCGGCCGCCTTTTTTGGCCCTCTCCTGCCCGTCAGAAAGTCAGGCTTTTGCTGTATGCATTGGTGAAGGTGACCTCGCCATGATCTCCGGCGGCTTCGCCCAGCACCACATCCATGCTGTTTCCCGTCACCCGCGCCAACGCAAAGCCGCCCATGAAGGCGGCCTTCGGCTTGAACAAGTCGACCCCGTCACGGTGGTAGATCATCGGCGTCGCGTGCTGGTGGCCATGGAAGATGCCGACGACGTTGTAACCCTTCAGCACAGCCAGCAGCGCCTGCCTGTCGGCTTCGCTCCACCAGTGGGGCGGACCCTTGCCGCCGTCGTCGAAGGTTTTCTCGGCGGCGTCCCATCTTTCGATCGAAAAAGTATCCCAGCCATAATGCTGGAACAGGATGACCGGGCGGCCGTCGCCGGCATAGGTTGCCAGGTCCTGCTTCAGCCATGGCAGGCTGCTGGTGGCGCCATGGCCGGTATCGCCGGCGAAACGGTGCGTCTGGACAAGATGCAGGCCGCCCCAATCCCATGAATAGCAATCGGTCCCGACATCGTAGTCGGTCGCCGGCGCAGGCGGCTTGAAGAACACGCCGGGGCGGTGGTTGACCTCGACGTAGTCGCGCATTTCGCGGCGGTACCAGTCGACATGCGAGCGCGGGCCGTTCTGGTCGAGGTCGTGGTTGCCGAGGCCGACATAGACCGGCATGTGCACGCGGTCGGGGCCGACGCCTTGCTGGTAGCGCTGGCTGAACTGAAGCAGTTGCGTGCCCTCGCTGGGCTGGGTGATCTGGCCGCCGCCATCATCGGTGATGTCGCCGCCAACGACCAGGCCGAGCGGCGTGCCGATGTTGCCCGTCGAGCGCAGGCCGGTGGCAACGCCATCGATTTCAGCCGGCCATTGCCTGTCGCCGACGCCGTTGAGTGCGGCGACGTTGCGCAGCAAGGCAGCGTCGGTCTTGCCCTCCTGCTCGCAATGCGGGCTCAATCCGTTCGCCGTGCGGCAGGCATGGACATCGGCGATAAACAAGAAGGTGGCGTCGATCGGCGGGATGCGCTGGCCGGTCTGGCCGAAGGCCGGGTGCGAAACGGCGCCGGCCGCGGCAAGGCCCGCTGCCTGCATCAGGAACCTGCGCCGGGAAACCGGCCGGGCGGGAATGCGATGCATCATGCGCTAAAATTCAGCACGACGGGGACCGGCAGTCCAGTTGCTCGTAAAGTATGTCGACACGTTCTCCCAGGTCTGGCATTGCTTTCGGCATTCAACTTGCGCGGGCAAAGGAGGACGCCATGAAAGCTACATCCATCGGCATGACAATGGCGATTCTGGCGGTGACGAGCGCAGCGCATGGCGCCGGGTGCATCGACGCCAAATCGGCCAAGGCCGGCTTCATTCTCGAAAGGCCCGGCATCCACAGCGAATTTCGCCCGGCGGCGGGCGGAATGGTGGCGGTTGCCAACAAATACCAGTCGCAATCGCCGCAGTCGCAGTACCTGTTCGGCGGGCTGATCGAGGTGTTTCGCGACAGCAGCACGGGGCAGCTGGCGATGATCCCGTTTTCCGATCTCAGGAAGGTGTTCCCGCTGAAGGCGGGTGCCAAGAGCAAGATCGTGTTTGCCCGTCTTGCACCGAACAAGCCGCCGAAGGGCACCGAGACGCTGGAGATCAACGTCAAGGGCAAGGAGACGTTCAGCCTGGGTGACTGCAAATACTCCGTACTCGCGGTCAACCAGACGATCAGGAGCGAGGCCGGCGAGACGCGGGACGAGTTCACCGCGCTTTACGCACCCGACCTGCAGGCAGTTGTGGCCAGGCGCTATGACGAGGGCACTAGCGCCGAAAGCGTGGTCGGCTACGAGCTGATCAAGCCGCTGCCGAATTAAGAGCTCGGCCTCCCGCCTCGGTCGCGATATCAGCGACTGCGGCCTCTGTCCTGCCAGCGTTAAAGCGCTCTGTGCAGTATCCTGCGACGTCGCCTCGTGACTCCCTGTTCCAATGCCATCAGGCAATCGCGCAGCACGCTTGCGTCCTGCGCGGTCTTGGCCATCGACATGGCGCCGGAATAGCTGGCGACAGCCAACGCTGCGAAGCGCTGCGGATCGATGCCCTGTTCCCGGCCCGCCTGCTGGTCGGCCCTGATCTTGTCGGCGATCACCTGACGCCAGGTAGAAAAAATGCTGGCAAGGGCAATGCGGAAATCCGGATCGGCAAGCGACAGTTCATGCGCCAGGTTGTTGAGCGGGCAGCCGCGCACGAAACCCTGCCGCTCCAGCTCCGCCGCGACGGCCGCGAACACGGAGCGCACGCCCTCGCGCGCTGAGGGAGCCATCCGCACCGGCGCGATCCATGTCTCTTCTACGGCGGCGGCGACCCGCTCCTCGATCACTGCGAGCGCCAGCGCCTTCTTGGTCGCGAAATGGTGGTGCAGCGCGCCGCCGGTGACGCCCGCCGTCGCCATCAGGTCGCCCATGCTGGACGCATGATAGCCGCGTGCCTGAAACGCCTCCTCGGCGACATCGAGCACCTTTTTGCGCATGCCTTCGGGGTCGTTGGTGCGTTTTTGAGCCCGCGACCTTGGGCGAGCGGATATCTCTGCTGACATCTTCACACGATAGCAGATTGACAAAACAGGACAACCGGTCTGTTTTGTAAAACAGCCGGTAGGGTTTGCTTGGCGCGACGCCGCCAACGCCCAGTGATCGATTCGGACGAGGCGCTGCTTCTACTCTTTCATGAACCAATCAATATTCAGCGTGCCTCTTCGCCACTCCGTTGCGGTCACATCGGCACTTAAACTAACCACCGACGATTTCGCGTCTCTTGCGAGGCTCTTCAAATCGGCAAGAGCCATTTTTTCTTCGAGTGGCAAAAGGTGCCCGGCACTCCAGAACCTGACATTTTCGTCTGTATGCCTCAGGGTTCCCAACAGAAAAGATCGGCCAAGATCAGGTCGGTTCCTGATCTCTCTTATTGCGCGGATTAAGCGGTCGTGAGCCGCATTCGATCCTTTGACATCCCCCATTTCAAGTAGTTGACGGTGCAATATGGCAGCCTCAACGTATTCTCTTTCGGGGTCCCTTGGCGCTTCTGGCTGCTTCACATCGAGCACCTTTTTGCGCATGCCTTCGGGGTCGTTGGTGCGTTTTTGAGCACGCGAACTTGGGCGAGCGGATATCTCTGCTGACATCTTCACACGATAGCAGATTGACAAAACAGGACAACCAGTCTGTTTTGTAAAACAGGATGACTGTCCTGTTTTGGAGATTAAGCGATGAACCTGCCTTTGAACGCCGTGCCTAAATCCGATCTGCTCGCCTCGCCCGTCGTCGAACTCAGGCAATACACGCTGAAACCCGGCAGGCGCGAGACGCTGATCGGCATCTTCGACGGTTACCTGATCGAGGGCCAGGAAAGCGCGGGGATGACCATCATCGGCCAGTTCCGCGATCTCGACCGGCCGGATATGTTCGTCTGGCTGCGCGGCTTCGACGGTATGGAAGCGCGGAAAAACGCTCTGACCGCCTTCTACGACGGGCCGGTCTGGGCTGCGTGGCGCGACGCCGCCAACGCCACGATGATCTCATCCGACGACGTGCTGCTGCTGAAGCCGGCCTGGCCGGGCGCGAACCTAGACCTCTCGGGATCGAAACGATTACCCCAGGCGGACCTCGAAAAACCGAGCGCAAGCAGCGATTTGCAGGCAATTGTTGTCATCAGGATTCATCATTTGCAACCGGGCCTGGAAGCCCGTTTCGCCAATGACTTCCAGACCGCGGCCCTTCCGGTGCTCGCCGCATTTGGCGCGTCGCCGCTCGCCGCCTTCGTTACCGAGCATGCCGAAAACAGCTTTCCGCGGTTGCCGGTGCGGGCCGGCGAAAACGTCTTCATCAGCATCACGGGTTTCGACAGCACCGAAGCGCATGCCCGCCATGAGGCAGCCTTGGCCGCATCCCCGGAGTGGCAAGTGTTCGAGCAGGCCGCGCAGCGGGATTTGGCCAGGCCCGTGGAGGTTCTGCGCCTGGCGCCCACGGCGCGGTCGCTGCTCGGACAGCCAACGCCGGCGTGACCAACGCCGTTGAAAGCCACCTATGTGCACTGAACCCCTGTCTGGTTCACGCCTGAAAATGCCTGCCATGGATCACCTGGTAACGCGTGGTCCATGCGGTTGCCTGCTCCAGATCAAGGCAAACGCGCAGCAGCCGGTGATCCTCGTTCTTGCGGCCAATGAGCTGGATGCCAATCGGCAGGCCGTCTTTCGACTGGAAAAGCGGCAGGCTGGCGGCCGGTTGGCCGGTGACGTTGAAGATTTCTGTGAAAGGCGCAAAGCCGTAGGCCCGGCTCGCCCAAGCCTCGTAATCGAAGAGAGCACCATCGCCATGGATGGCGCCAAGCCGGGGCGTAGGCTCGGCCGTCGTCGGCGTGATGATCAGGTCGAACCCATCGAACGCCATCGCCATCGCCAGCGAAGCGCTGTGCACATGGTCCTGCGCCCTGAGATAATCGGCGGCCGAGGATCGCCGAAAACAGTCGAGCGCGTGACGAGTCAGGCTTTCGATTTCGCCGGCCCCCGGCATCCGCCCGATCTCGTCGGCGCGCTCGTCAACCAGCCGCGCGATCTCCGACATCCAGAAGATGCTCCAGTCCGCTTCGGCGCTGGCTTCCCGCGGGAAACGCGCCTCTGTGACCTCGTGCCCCATTTCCTCGAGGAGGATCATGGCTTCCTGGAATTTTGCCCCGATCTCGGACGCGACGGGCGTGCCGTCCGGCCGGTGCGCCAGGCACGCGACGCGCAGACGCTCGCCGGGCGAAGACAACCAATCCAGGTAGGACGGCACCGATTTGGACACGGAGTAAGGCGCTCCTTGTTCTGGACCGGCAGTCATGTCCAGCATGGCGGCGCTGTCGCGAACGGTGCGGGACAGGACGTTCTCGGCGTAGAGCCCGGCGCCGACCTGACCTCGACCAGGCCCGACAGGCGTGAGCCCGCGCGACGGCTTCATGCCGAACACGCCGCAACAGGCAGCCGGCACCCGGATCGATCCGCCGATATCGGAACCGTGGGCGACCGGCACCATGCCGCTCGCCACCGCGGCAGCAGCTCCGCCGCTTGAGCCGCCCGCCGTCAGCGAAGGATCCCAGGGGTTCGAGGTGGGGCCGCGAAAGCTGGGTTCGGTGACGAAGTCGTTGGCAAATTCAGGCGTGTTTGTCTTGCCCAGCAAGATCAGACCGGCGGCCCGCCAGCGCCGGACGATCTCGCTGTCGGGCTTCGGCGCGGCATCCTTGAAGTAGAGCGACGAGTGCGTCGTCGGCCACTCCCGTACATTGACGCCGGTGTCCTTGACCAGAAAAGAATGCCGGCGAGTGCCGCCTGCCGGTTGCAGCTTGCCGCAACGGAAAGCGCCCGGTCCGCATCGATCAGCGTCACGGCATTGAGGGCGGGATTGACGCTTTCGATCGCTTCGATAGCCGCCTCGACGACCTCGACGGCGGATAATTCGCCCGAGCGAACATGCGCGGCCAGGGCGACGGCATCCAACGCCACGTATTCGGAAAGATTCATGACTGCTCTCAGCCCGGACTACCTGTCGCTTCGGCTGTCGGCTGGGGTCCAGCTTTGGTACCGAGCTTGAAATACCGGCCGATGGCTGCCGCGACCAATGCCGGATCCTCCCAGTGCGGGTTGTGTCCGCATCGCACCGCGCTCACGAACGCGGCGCTAGGGATTTCTTCGAGGAGCCGCCGTTGGTGCGTTTCGTCGAAGAGCAGGTCGTGCGCGCCAGCAATGACAAGCGCCGGCAGGCGCAGCATGCGCGCCTTGTCGGTCAGATCGATGCGCCGAACCTGCTCCAGGATTGCGCGCCAGAGTGCCGCCGGCATGGCTGACGCCTCCTCCGCAGTCATGGTCAGGAATTCCGCTGGAACCTCGGCCTCGCAGGCATGCCAATAGTCATAGAACGGATCGGCCGGCGATATCGGGTCTCGAAGCGCCCGCACACCAATGGTCATCGGGTGGTCCTCACCGATCTGCGGCCGTAGCGTTCCGGCCATCAGCACCAGGCCGCCGATCATCTCGGCGTAGCGTGCGGCTGCCTCGATCGCCACCATACTGCCCAGGGAATGCCCGACCAGAACCGGCCGCTCGAGCCGCAATCGCTCGATCAAACTCGCCACATCTTCCGCGAAATCCGCTGGGGCGAAGCCGCGTGTCCCGGCCAGCGAGGCGCCATGCCCGCGCAGGTCTGGAATGACAAGCCGGCGCCCGGCGAGATGCGGCGCCAGCAAGGAGAAGCTGCGGCTCGTGTCGGAGAAGCCGTGCACCAGCACCAGCGCGGGCTCCTGCCCGGCGATTTCGACGCAGGCCGTTTCAGTGCGGCCGGCACCGACCCTGCGCTTGCGGCCGTTCCAGCCCGCCTGATCGGCCGATATCACAGGCCGAGCTGCTGCTTGACTGCGTCGAGCGCGGGCTTGCCATCGAATGTGGTGACACCGGCAAGCCAGGCGCCGAGCCTATCCGGATTCTCCTTGAGGGCCTTCAGGCCGGCTTCCTCCGGCTTCATGCCGTCGTTGATGAGATAGCCCATGCCGAGATTTTCGAAATCGATATCGAAGGCGAGGTTCTTCAGCAACTGCCCGACATTCGGGCATTGCTGCAGATAGCCCTTGCGCACCTGCGTCGTCACCGTCGCGGCGCCGAAGTTCGGGCCGTAGAACTTGTCGCCGCCGCTCAGATATTTGAAGTCGTACATCGTGTTCATTGGATGCGGCGCCCAGCCCTGGAAGACGATGAAGCGCTTTTCCTTGATCTCGTAGCCGACCTCGGAAAGCATGCCGGCTTCACTCGATTCGACGACCTGCCAGCCATCGAGGCCGAGCGACTTATCGGCGATGGCGTCCATCATCAGCTGGTTCGAGCCCGGCTCGATGCCGTACATCTTCCTGCCGAATTTGTCGGCGAACTTTTGCAGGTCGGCAAAATCCTTGACGCCGGCCTCCCACACGTAACTCGGCACGGCAAAGGTGTATTTGGCGCCGACGAGATTGACGCGCACATCGTCTACCGAGCCGTCCTTCTTATAGGGCTCGTAGTAGGTGATCATCGCCGGATCCCAATAGCCAAGGAACACGTCCAAATCATTGTTCTTCAAGGATTCATAGATGACGTTGATGCCCAGAAGCGAGCTTGCCGGCTTGTAGCCGAGCGCATCGAGCAAGACGCTGGTGACGCCGGTGGTGAAGGCAAGGTCGTTCCATCCAGGCTCGGCCATGCGCACGACCTCGCATTGCTCAGGTTCAGCCGCAAAGGCCGGCCGGATCGCCAGCAGGACGCAGAGCGAGGCGCCCATTCCAAGGCTACGAAGCATTTCGGTTCTCCTCATTTCACCAACAGTGTTGACCGCCTGGTTTTTATATTGTCCCACTGGTCAATTCTTGATCTCGACGGACGAAAATGTCAACGTCGGTTTTCGATGCATGGATCCGGCCCGTGAAACTCAAGCGTCTCAGCGACATACGCCGCAAGGAGCTGCGGCAAGCCGCCTTTGCCGTGCTTCAGCGCGAAGGCATAGCTGGCGCCACCATAGAAAAAGTGGCGGCACAGGCCGGCGCGTCGAAAGGCATCGTGCTGCACTATTTCAACAGCAAGCGGGAGCTGTTCGAGCATGCCATGCGCGAATCGAACCTGGTGCTGCGGCATGCGGTGGTCGAGCGGCTGAGACAGGCGCGCACGCCAATGCAACGGATAGAGGCCATCATCGAAGGCAATTTCGAGCCGCATCTCTTCCAGCCGTCCCTCTGCCACGCCTGGCTTTCACTTTGCGCGGAGGTTCCGCGCGACGAAAAGCTTGCCCGCATCCAGAAGGTGATCCATGCGCGCATGCGCTCCAACCTGCTGTCCGGCCTGCGCGGTCTGGCGCCGGCACGCGATGCTGACGAGATCGCTTTCGGCGTCACCGCCCTGATCGACGGGCTGTGGTTGCGGCTTGGCCTGCAACCCGGCAGCGTCACGCGAGAACAGGCCATTCATCAGGTGAAGGATTTCGTCGCTACGCGGCTGGCTGTTCGGCGCGGTGCAGCCGCTGCCGAATAGACAGGCGCATCAGCCGAAAGTTCATATTGAAGGATAAGCCGGCGGCTTGACCACAATCGGCAACGGCGCTGCTCTCCTTTACCAGACAAGACGGCAATACGCGGGAGTGTTGGATGAGACTAGGCGGCAAACGGGCACTGGTCACCGGCGGCTCGGACGGGATCGGGCTGGCAATCGCCGAGGCTTTCTTGCGCGAAGGCGCGGACGTGCTGATCGTCGGCCGCGACGGCAAAAAACTCGACGCCGCCCGCAAGCAGCTCGGGGATAATGTCGACACGCTGTCGGCCGATTTGTCGGCCATTGCCGGCATCGATGCCGTGGTCGAGCATGCCAGGCGCGGCCCACCTGTCGATATCCTCGTCAATAATGCCGGCGTAGCGTTCCTTGTGCCGTTCGAGACCGTCAGCGAGGACCAGTTCCAGCAGTCATTCGCGCTCAACGTCACGGCGGTATTCTTTCTCACCCAACGGCTGTTGCCGCATCTCGCGCCGGGTGCGGCTTCGGTGATCAACATCTCGTCCTATTTCGCGCACAAGATGATCCCGAAGCGGCCGTCCAGCCTCTATTCGCTGTCGAAGGGCGCGCTCAATTCGCTGACCAAGTCGCTCGCCTTCGAGCTCGGGCCGCGCGGCATAAGGGTCAACGCGATCGCGCCCGGCACGGTCGACACAGCGATGCGGCGCAGGTCGATCGAAAACCTGCCTGAGGCCGCGCAAGCCGAGCTCAAGGCCTATGTCGAGCGCAGCTATCCGCTCGGCCGCATCGGCCGGACCAGCGACCTTGCCGGCATCGCGGTCTATCTCGCCAGCGACGAAGCGGCATGGACCAGCGGCGGAATCTTCGCCGTGGATGGAGGATACACGGCGGGGTAAGGTTGCGATCTCCCCCCTCGAGGGGGAGATGGCCGGCAGGCCAGAGGGGTCGTCTCGCGTGGAACACCAGCCTGTTCCGTCCGCTATGGGAGTTGCGTCAAGACCTGACCGCCCCCTTCTGTCGCCTTCGGCGACATCTCCCCCTCAAGTGGGGAGATTGCCAGCACCTTCAACCGATTTGCATTCCCGTCACCCGCAATCTCCGCTTGAAGGCATTTGTGCAACGCGATACGCCGTTTGCAAATTGCAAACCGGAGAGACTTCGTGAGCGCGCCAGAGACCAGAACCGAAACCGACACGTTCGGTCCCATCGAGGTCGCCGCCGACCGCTATTGGGGCGCGCAGGCGCAGCGTTCGCTTGCCAATTTCAAGATCGGCTGGGAGAAACAGCCGGCGTCGATCGTGCGGGCGCTGGGCATCGTCAAGCGGGCGGCAGCGGAGGCCAATATGGAGCTGAAGCGGCTCGATCCGGCGATCGGCAAGGCCATCATCGAGGCCTCGCAGGAGGTCATCGACGGCAAGCTGAACGAGCATTTCCCGCTGGTCGTCTGGCAGACAGGCTCAGGCACCCAGTCCAACATGAACGCCAATGAGGTGATTTCCAACCGGGCGATCGAGCTTTTGGGCGGCGTCATGGGATCGAAGAAGCCGGTGCATCCCAACGACCACGTCAACATGAGCCAGTCGTCGAACGACACCTATCCGACGGCCATGCACATCGCCTGCGCCGAGCGCATCACTCACGACCTGCTACCGGCGCTAAGACATTTGCATACGGCACTCGAGGCCAAGACCAGGGCTTTCGCCCACATCGTCAAGATCGGCCGCACCCACACCCAGGACGCGACGCCGCTGACGCTTGGCCAGGAATTCTCCGGCTACGCGGCGCAGGTCGCCTCGTCGGTCAAGCGCATCGAAATGACCCTGCCCGGCCTGCAGGAGCTGGCGCAGGGCGGCACCGCGGTCGGCACCGGCCTCAATGCGCCGGTCGGTTTTGCCGAAAAGGTGGCGGCGCGCATCGCCGCGATCACCGGCATCGATTTCGTCACCGCGCCGAACAAGTTCGAGGCGCTGGCCGCCCATGATTCCATGGTCTTCTCGCACGGCGCCATCAATGCCTGCGCGGCGGCGCTGTTCAAGATCGCCAACGACATCCGCCTGCTCGGCTCCGGCCCGCGTTCGGGCCTCGGCGAATTGTCGCTGCCGGAAAACGAACCGGGCTCCTCGATCATGCCAGGCAAGGTCAATCCGACCCAATGCGAGGCGATGACGCAGGTTTGCGTGCAGGTGTTCGGCAACAATGCGGCGATCAGCTTCGCCGGCAGTCAGGGCCATTTCGAGCTCAACGTATACAATCCGCTGATGGCCTATTGTTTCCTGCAATCGGTACAGCTGCTGGCCGACGCTTCCGTGTCGTTCACCGACAATTGCGTCGTCGGCATCGAGGCCCGCGAAGACAACATCAAGGCAGCACTCGACCGTTCGCTGATGCTGGTGACGGCGCTTGCGCCGACGATCGGCTACGACAACGCCGCCAAGATCGCCAAGGCGGCGCACAAGAACGGCACCACGCTGCGCCAGGAAGCGCTGGCCACCGGGCTGGTCAGCGAAGCCGATTATGAGCGGCTGGTGCGGCCGGAGGACATGACGCATCCAGGCTAGGGCGTTGATATCCTGGATCTCAACACCCGTGTTGATCGCGAAAACGTTACCTTGGTGAACAATCCGTAACCAATCTGGCATCTTTGGTGAACAGTCGGCCTGCGCTAACTAGACGGGTATCCCAAGCCGTTTGGCCAAATCCTTCTGGAGAGTTACGCATGTCCACCAGCACGTCCGCCAATACTTCGTTTGCCGGTTCCGGCACCGCCGCCGGCGCCTCGGGCACGATCCTGCTCGGCCGCATCCTGCTTTCGGTCATCTTCCTGCTTTCGGGTTTCGGCAAGCTGACGGCGATTGCCGGCACCGCCGGCTATTTCGGCAGCCTTGGCCTGCCGCTGCCGATGGTGACCGCCATTGTCGTCGGCCTTATCGAACTGCTTGGCGGCCTGGCCATCCTCGTCGGCTTCCAGACCCGGATCGTCGGCTGGGTAATGGCGATTTTCACCGTCGCCACCGCGCTGGTCGCCCACACCGGCTGGGCCGATCAGATGCAGACGATCAATTTCATGAAGAACCTCGGCATTGCCGGCGGCTTCCTCGTGCTCGCCTCCTCGGGCCCAGGCGCGTATTCGATCGACGCCAAGCGCGGCTGAAGCAGTCCAGCATTTCCTGAACAAAAGGGGCGCGGAATTTTCCGCGCCCCTTTTTCGTTGTCGTTTGTGCCTGTCGGTCCGCTGACCGGAATTCTGCTAGGATCGGGCTCTTGGCCACCCGGCCGACAACGGAGGTTACCATGCCCCGCAATGCGCTGCTTTTGCTTTCCCGACTGCTGTTCGCCGCACTGTTCGTGCCGTCCGGCTTCCACGCGCTGACCGACATTGCCGGCACGACCGGCTATTTCGCCGGCCTTGGCCTGCCGCTGCCGACGCTGGCTGCCTGGGGCACCGGGCTGTTCGAACTGATCGCCGGGCTGCTCATCCTCGTCGGCTTCAAGACGCCGATCGTGGCGCTGCTGCTCGCCGCCTTTTGCGTCGCGACAGCGTTCATCGGCCACTATGGCCAGGGCGGCGGCGATCCGACGCTGACCTTCATGCATTCGCAGATGCTGATGAAGGACATCGCGATATCAGGCGGTTTTCTGGCGCTGGCGATGGCTGGCGCGGGTGCATGGTCGGCCGACGGCCGGATGGCTGCAGGGACTGGCTAAGCTGCCGCCCGGCTCGGCTCATTTGCTGTCGAGAAAGACGAACTCCGCAAGCCTGGTTATGTTTATGGGCTGAGAGAGGAAGCCCCCATGCCCCATTCGGCCGACGCTGATGGTCAGGCAAACCTGTCTGCTTTGTACCGCGATCGGCAACCATTCATATCCATATTGATCTGCCCCCTTGGGGGAGTAGCTCCGAAGATTGCTGTCAATCGCGACATACAGGTAGTTGCGCAGTTGGATCAGGCTTGCCCTCTTAACGTATGGCAACAGGTCGATTCGGCCCGCGACAGGCTCAAGAAAGTTGCCGAGGGGCTGATGAACGGACACGGTTCGATCGACAGCGCCAGGACAGAGATTAACGTCCGCATAAAACGTGTTCATCGAAATCGATCTTTGAAATTTGATCATTTCGTCGCTTATTCTAAATACAAAATAGTTTATCTTTTGTCCGCTTTTAGGTTTTAGAAAACCTGTGAGCAAATTGAACAGTGTTTTTCCGTCTGCGGCTTTTGGATAACTCTTGTCAAACTCAAACGCGCCTTTTGCAGCAACGGAAACCTTGGAAACCGTCTGAGCTCTGGCCGCGTCGAAAATCAACAATGGCAGGATGGAAAGCAGCAGCAGGATTTGACTGGATTTCACGATCTTCTCCCAAGCGTGGAGCTCGCAGCGAATTGCCACATGCAATTGGCGTCGTGCCTGAAACTACTTCACTGAAACGCTAGGCCCGCCCTCGACCGCCAGCACCAGCCGACGGTTGGTGACCCTTGCCAGTTGTGCCAGCCGGCCGGCGGGCCGCTCGCCGTAAAGATCGGCCAGCGCTGCCGGCAGCACCAGCGCCAGCACGCCATTGCCGCGGTTTTCCCATTTCAGTCGCGACATGACGCCGGGCATTGCCGCCGTCAGGAGATAGACGACGCGCAGCAGCGCCGCCAGCACGCGGGCCCGTTCGAGATAGCGCGGTGTCGCCAGTCCGCGGATTTCCGGAGCGGCTTCATTGAACACGCCCTCGTGGCGAAACAGGCTGACAAGCGCCAGGAAGGCGCGGCCGGGATGATCGACGCCGATGAAGGAGGCGTGGGCGATGATGTTGAGCGATTGCTTGCCGCGATATTCGGGATGGGCACGCCAGCCGATATCGGCGAGCAGGCAGGCGGCGTGGCGGTAGCGCGCCTCATCCCTGGTCTCGTCGATGCCGAAGGCGGCGAACGCCTTGCCGGTCCACTCGACAAGCTCATGCGCGTGGTCGACCGAGCGCGAGCGCAGGCGGGCAAGCTCTTCCGCCGCCGAGATCAGCGGATCGGCTTTCTGCTCGGCCTTGTCGAGCAGCGAATAGAGAAAGCCCTCGCGCACGCCCAGCGCCGACACGATGATCTTCGACGGCTGCATCGCCGCCATGATCTCCTGCAGCACGATGGCGCCATAGGGCAGCAGCGAGCGGCGGTTCTTGGAGATGCCCTCGATGCCTTTGATCTTGTCGATCTCGGCCTTAGCAACCTGCCGGAGGAAGTTCGCGGCGCTTTCGATGCCGATCTCGTAATGGTGCATGACGCCTAGCGGGTAGTTGGTCATTTCCATGTGTAGCCGGGCGAGATTTCGCCAGGTGCCGCCGACCGTGTAGAACGCCCTGCCCTGCCCGCCCTTCAGCAATTTCGCCCGCGCCAGTTGCTCGCGCGTGATCCTTGCCGCCTGGGTCAGGGAGTTCTTCGCCATGTCCTGCAGGCGCAAGCCGCCCAATGGCAGCGTGATGCCGTCACCGATCGTCTCACCGTCGATGTCGATCAGTTCGAGGCTGCCGCCGCCAAGGTCGCCGGCGATGCCGTTGGCCGGGTGGAAACCGGAGATGACGCCGAGCGCCGAATAATGGGCTTCCTCGCGGCCGCTCAGCACCTGGATCTCGGTCTTGAGCACATCCTCGGCGCGGTGGATGAAGTCGGGGCCGTTGACCGCCTCGCGAGCGGCGGCGGTCGCCAGCACATACATGCGCTCGGCGCCGGCCTGGTCGGAGAGCGCGCGGAAGCGGCGAAACTCTTCCATCGAGCGCGTCACCGCCTCGGGATCGAGCTTTCCGGTCGAAACGATGCCGCGGCCGAGGCCGGCCAGCATCTTTTCGTTGAACAGCAAGGTCGGCGAACGCGCCAGCCCCTCATAGATGACAAGACGGATCGAGTTCGATCCGATATCGATGATGGACAGCGGTCGGCGGTCCTGAAGCCGGCCCTGGGACGCTGAAATCATCAGCCCGTCGCTGCGTTCTGTTTCTTGCGGCGCTTGAACTGCGCGATGCGCTTGGGCGCATGCGACTTCAACGCATCGCCCCGTCCGGACAGGCTCGGATTGGTCATGAAATATTCCTGCGCGTTGAACGGTTCCTCGCCCTCCTCCAGCACAACGCGCCGGGAGGTTCCGTCAGCCAATACGTCGAAACTTTGCTGGTTGTCCATGATGTTGCCGAGCATGATCTGGCCGAGCACCTGCTCATGCACAGTTGGATTGGTGATCGGCACCATGGTCTCGACGCGGCGGTCGAGATTGCGCGGCATCAGATCGGCCGAGGAGATATAGACGATCGCCCCGTCCGAGGGCAGGCCGTGGCCGTTGCCGAAGCAATAGATGCGGCTGTGCTCGAGGAAACGGCCGACGATCGACTTCACCCTAATGTTCTCCGATAGGCCGGGCACCTGCGGTCTCAGGCAGCAGATGCCGCGCACGACGAGATCGATCTCGACGCCGGCGCGGCTGGCATCGTAGAGCGCATCGATGACGATCGGGTCGACCAAGGCGTTCATCTTCATCCAGATGCGGGCCGGCCTGCCCTCCAGCGCGTGGCTGATCTCATCCGAAATGTGCTGGAGGATGCGGTCGCGCAGCGTAAACGGCGAGATGGCCAGCCGCATCTGCTCGGCCGGCTCGGCATAGCCGGTGATGAAGTTGAACAGCTGGGCGACATCGCGCGCGATCGTCGGATCGGTGGTGAAGAAGGACAGGTCGGTGTAGATGCGTGCCGTGACCGGGTGGTAGTTGCCGGTGCCCAGATGCACGTAATTGCGCAGCCTGCCATCCTCGCGGCGCACCACCAGCGACATCTTCGCATGGGTCTTCAGTTCGAGAAAGCCGAAGACGACCTGGACGCCGGCGCGCTCGAGGTCGCGGGCCCAGCGGATGTTGGCTTCCTCGTCGAAACGCGCCTTGAGCTCGACTAGCGCGGTCACCGACTTGCCGGCCTCGGCGGCGTCGACCAAAGCGCGTACGATCGGGCTGTCGTTGGAGGTGCGATAGAGCGTCTGCTTGATCGCCACCACTTCCGGATCGGCCATTGCCTGGCGCAGGAACTGCACCACGACGTCGAAGGATTCGTAGGGGTGGTGGACGATGATGTCCTTCTCGCGGATCGCGGCAAAACAATCGCCGCCATGCTCGCGGATGCGCTCGGGGAAGCGCGGATTGTAGGGCGTGAACTTCAGATCGTCGCGGGCGACGGCGACGATCTCCGAGATCTGGCTGAGCGCCAGCGGACCGGTGAGCACGCTGATCCGGCTTGCCGAAACGCCAAGCTCGCCGGCGACGAAGTCGCGCAATTCGGGCGGCATCAGCCGGTCGAACTCGATCCGGATGACCGAGCCGCGGCGTCGCCGCTTCAGCGCCGTCTCGAACAGCCGCACCAGATCCTCTGATTCTTCCTCGACCTCGATATCGCTGTCGCGGATGATGCGGAATGTGCCGGAGCCCTTGACCTCATAGCCGGGGAACAGCTTGCCGATATAGAGACTGACCGCCTCTTCAAGTGGAATGAAGCGGACATGATGCTTGCGATCCGGCAAACGGATGAAGCGCCTCAGCGCCACCGGCAGGCGCAGAAGCGCGCTCATTTCCTCGCCGTTCTTGCGATGGCGCAATTGCAGCGCCATCGAGAAACCGAGATTGGGAATGAACGGAAACGGATGCGCCGGGTCGATCGACAGCGGCGTCAGGACCGGAAATACCTGCTCCTGGAAATGGTCCTCGAGCCAGGTCTTCTCGTCCTTGGTCAGCGCATCGCGGGTGATGCTTTCGATGCCTTGTTTGTCGAGCAGCAGCATCAGCGCCGAAAGGCTGTTCTGCTGGTCCTCCTGCAGGCGCTCGACCTCGCGCAGCAATTGTTCGAGCTGCTGCTCGGGAGTGCGCCCATCCGGGCTCTTCAGCACGATGCCTTCGCGCACCTGGCCGGCAAGACCGGCGACGCGGACCATGAAGAACTCGTCGAGGTTGGCGGCCGATATCGACAGGAAGCGAACACGCTCGAGCAGCGGATGGTTGGCGTTCAGCGACTCTTCGAGCACGCGCCGGTTGAATTGCAGCCAGGAAAACTCGCGATTGACGAAGCGATCGGGATTGCCGCCTTCGGGGCTCGCCGCCTCGACGGTGATGAATTCGTTCTGCACCGGCTTCAGTTCGTTCATGGTTCCCGCTCTTCCCACACCGTTCGACGAGCACAGCCTTAACCGGCTTAACTTATCCTCTGACAGGCTTTTGCGACAGTTTCATTTCATCGATCTTGCAAAGAGACGGGTTATGATCCAGATGCAATCGACAAGATCAGGAGACGACGATGGCAGGCGGTTCCATTCCCCATTTCCAGAACGATGCGGGCTATCCGGCAATCGACATCGGCGTCAAGGAATTCATGTGCACCGGCGCCAATCCGCCTTTCGACCATCCGCATGTATTTCTCGACATGGGCGACGACAATGAAAAGGTCTGCCCCTATTGCTCGACGCTCTATCGCTATTCGCCGAAACTGAAGGCATTGGAAACGCAGCCGCCGGGCTGCCTCTATATCGACCAGGCCGCCTGATTCTTCCGCGACAAGCCTGATGCAGGAAACGCAGTCCCGGCAGGTGGTCATCGCCGGGGCGGGCGTCGCCGGGCTGACCGCGGCACTGGCCTTCGCCGAGCGCGGCTATCGGGTAAAACTGTTCGAACAGGCGCAGCACCTCGAGGCTGCCGGCGCCGGTATCCAGCTTTCGCCCAACGCGACGCGCATCCTACGGCAGCTCGGCGTACTCGATCGGCTGCTGCCGACGTCGGTGCGCCCGGAGGCGGTCGTGCTCAAGGATGCCGCCACGCTGCGCAAGCTGGCGCGCGTACCGCTTGGCCAGGCGGCCGAAACGCGCTGGGGAGCGCCCTATCTCGTTGCCCACCGCGCGGATCTGCAGTCAGCGCTGATGCAGCGGATAGCCGAGCGGCCCGAGATCGAGCTTGTCACCGGTGCCCGCGTCGGCGGCGTCGCAACCGGACCGAATGGCATCACCGCAACAGTCGAGATTGCCGGCACGACCATCGAAACCGAAGCATCGTTGCTGGTCGGAGCCGATGGCGTCTGGTCGTCGGTGCGAGAAAAACTGGCCCGCAAGGCGGCCGAATTCGGCAGAAGCCGATTCTCGGGCGAGCTTGCCTGGCGCGCCACGGTGGCCGCGGACAGCCTTGCCGGACAAGCCTTCAGGGCGATCGGTGCGCCCGATTGCGTTACCGCATTCCTCCATCCAGGCTTCCATATGGTCGCCTATCCGGTCAGCCGTGGCACTGTCTTCAACCTCGCGGCCTTCACCAAGGGCAAGCGCATCGCCGAGGGCTGGTCAGGGCATGCCGACCCCGCCAGCCTCGCCAGCGCCATGCGTGGCGCCGCGCCGGCGCTGGTCCGCCTGGCGAACGAGGCCGCGCCGTGGACGGCATGGCCGATCCACATAGTCGAGCAGCGGCGGTGGACGACGCCGGAAGGCATCGCGCTGACCGGCGATGCGGCGCACGCGATGACGCCGTTTGCCGCACAGGGCGCGGCGATGGCGATCGAAGACGCGGTAACCCTTGCCGGCTTCATTGCGGCCTCCACAGCCGATCTTGAGGGGGCGCTTGCCGCCTGGGAACAGGCGCGGCGGCCGCGCGTCGCCCAGGTCGCCCGCCGCGGCGCCGTCAATCGCCTCGCCTGGCATGCGGCCGGGCCGGTGGCGATGGCCCGCAACCTGTTCCTGGCGATGCGCTCGCCCGAAAAACTCGCCGCCGATCTCGACTGGCTCTACGGCTGGCGGGCGTAGGACGTTCGGCGGTCCTAAGTCGCCCGGTCAATTGTAAAGCCGCATCGACAGGCCGAGCGATGCCGGCAGCGGGTTCCACCAGCCGGTGCGCAGCCCGGCGATGCGCAGTGCCGCCGCCGCCCAGGTGTTGCAGCCGACCAGCGCGTTGAAACGGCCATTGCCTTCGAAGAAACGATCGAAACGGGAATACGCCGCATTCTCGATCGGCATGGCCCCGCTCGGTCCCTGCCGGAAGCTTCCCGCAATGTAATCGAGCAGCGCCGTAAACCGCTCCTCGCCGATGTCGAAGCCGGTGACGTCGGGATGCGGCTCGGCGATTTCGCCTGAAATGTCGACATGCATCACCGAGGCATCGACGGTCAGCGCCTTCATCACCGGCACTGCCTTCAGTTCCGACCAGGTCGGCGTCTCGAGATAGAAGGCGCGGCCGCCCCAGCCGAAGACTATGTAGCGGACCTCCGCCACGTCTGCTGGAATGCCGGCATCGACCAGGAAATGGAAGCGCCGGCGCACATCGTCGTCGACCGGGATGGCGATGTCGGTGTGGATCGGATTTTGCAGCACCAGGATACGGTGGCTTGTGCCGATCGGATCGGCAACGGCCGCCGGCCAGAGCGGGCGCGGCAGCAGCGTGCCCAGCGCCACCGCAAGGACTGCTGCAACGACCAGCAGGCCAAGAAAACGGGCAAGCTTCTTCATGGGAAAGGCATAGAACAAGCAATGCTCAAGGTGAAGCCCCTCCGAACGTTGCACAGCTGAGCTTGACGCGTATCCTCCCCGGGAGGATATGCTCAAGCATGTCAGATCACCTCCACGCCTCGCATCCTTCCATCATAAAGCGCCTGAAGCGCGCGCAAGGCCACCTTGCGGCGGTGCTGGCGATGATCGAGGCGCATCGCCCTTGCGTTGACCTGGCGCAGCAGCTTCATGCCGTCGAAAGGGCCATCAGCAGCGCCAAGCGCGAGCTGATCAACGATCACATCGAGCATTGCCTGACGGACAGCGTGGAAACCGGCGGCAACTCGCTGGCGGAACTCAAGCAGCTGGCGAAATATCTATGAATGCCATCGTAGTCCGCATTCTGGACTGGCTCGGGTTCGGCTCGCACGCCGCACATCATCACGGCGATCACGGTCCGCACGGTCACAGCCATGGCGTCATCGACGCGACAATTGCCACCACCGACCGGGGCATCTGGGCAATCAAATGGTCGTTCGTGATCCTGGCCATCACCGCGGCATTGCAGATGGTCGTGGTTGCGTTGTCGGGGAGCGTGGCATTGCTGGCCGACACGATCCATAACATCGGCGACGCGACCACGGCGATCCCGCTCTGGATTGCGTTCGTTCTGGCGCGGCGCAAGCCGTCGCGGATCTTCACGTATGGCTTGGGCCGGGTCGAGGATCTGGCCGGCATCATCATCGTGCTCATCATCCTGTTCAGCGCTGTAGTCGCTGCCTACCAAGCCATCGACAGGCTGATCAATCCACAAGCGGTGACACACCTGGGCTGGCTGACTGCGGCGGGCATTGTCGGCTTCCTCGGCAACGAGGCGGTTGCCGTGTTCCGTATCCGCGTCGGCCGCGAAATCAACAGCGCGGCACTGATTGCCGACGGCTACCACGCCCGCACAGATGGACTTACCAGCCTTGCCGTGGTCATCGGAGCCATCGGCGTCTGGTTTGGCTTTTCCTTGGCCGATCCGATCGTCGGCCTGCTGATCACGATTGCGATCTTCGGTATCGTCTGGCAATCGGCCCGCTCGGTGCTGACCCGCATGCTGGATGGAATCGAACCCGGTGTGATAGACGAAATCCGACATGCCGCCGAGCATGTTCCGGGCGCGCGCATTGTCGATGCCAAGGCGCGCTGGATCGGTCATAGATTGCACGCCGACATCGCAATTGCCGCGGACGAAACCCTGCCGCTGTCGGCGGCCAACAAGATCGCCGCAGCGCTGAAGGACGAACTATCCCAGCATATACCGGCCCTGGCTGAGGCGAATGTGCGGTTTTCAACGGAACGTGGAGAGAACGACCATCCTCACGAGCACACGCACGACCACGGCCACATGCACTGACGCTCGCCGATTTTCTGCTAGTCTCGTCCGATGTTCCAGACGCTCGTCGAATTTCAGCGCACGATCTATCTGACGCTCGGCGAACAGATCAAGCTGCTTGCGGCCGGAGGCAATTGGCTGGCGTTCATGGCCTTCCTGCCGATGGGCGTCGTGTTCGGGGCTGCCCATGCGCTGACGCCGGGGCACAGCAAGGCCGTCCTGGCGACTTATCTTGCCGGTTCGGATGCGAAGGTCTCGCGTGGTCTGCTCGTATCTATCACGCTATCGTTCACGCATGTGACGATTGCCGTTCTGATTGCGGCTCTCTCGCTGCCACTGGTCTCAATAGCATTGGGCAGCGTCGGCCGCGCTCCGCTTCTGGAGCACATCAGTCGCGGGCTGCTCGGCCTCATTGGCGTCTGGATGATCTGGCGCGCGTTGAGCCACAGCCATCATCACAGGCACGAGGGCGAGGCTGTCGGCGTCACGGCAGGCCTGATCCCATGCCCGCTGACGCTTTTCGCGATGACTTTCGCAATGTCCAGGGGGGTTCCGGCGGCGGGCGCCCTGTTTGCCGTCACCATGATGGTCGGCGTGGCGCTGACGCTGTCCTGTGTCGCCGTGTTGTCGATCCTGTTTCGGGAACGGCTTGTACAGTTTTTCGCGCGCCAGCCACGGCTGTTCGAAACCATCTCCCGGGCCATCGAGGGCGGCGCCGGTCTCGCCCTTGCCGGCGTCGCTGTCTGGCAGATCACCTCAGCTTGAGAGAAAATTTGGCCCCAGCCACTGCATGGCGTCCGGGCCGGTGCAGCGGCTGGAACGAGCCTAGGCGACGCCGGTCATGTCACATCGATCACGACCATCAGCCCGCCGCCGCCCTTTTCCTCGACATTGTTGTTCGTGGTGTGATGCGGGATGTGGCAATGGATCAGCCATTTGCCCGGACGCTGCGCCTTCCAGATTACGTCGTAGCGCTGACCCGGCCCGACGTTGATCGTATCGGCAAGGAAACGACCCGAAGCGGGGACCGTCTCGCCGTCGCGGGCAACGACCTCGAACGGTCCGCCATGGATATGCATCGGATGGATGAAGCCGTTGTTGGTGCCGATGAACCGCACCTTGAGCGTCTCGCCGACCTTCATCGGGATCGTCTCGGTCGAGGGATAGGCCTTGCCGTTGATGGTGAAGAAATTCGGCATGCCGCCATCCATCGGCATCGACGGGTAGGTCAGCCCTTCCCGCACCAGCCATTCCTGAAGCTCGATGGCGTAATCATGGTCGGCCGCGACCTCGTCGGCGGGATTGGCGGGATCGATGATCAGCGCACCGTAAAGGCCGAGCGCCTGGGTCCGGTCCGGCTTGGCATGGGGGTGATAGAAATAGGTTCCGTGCTGGGTCGCGGTGAATTCGTATGAATAGGATTGCCCGGGCTCGATCGGCGGCTGCGTGATCTCGGCCGGCCCATCCATCTGGTTCGGCAGGATCAAGCCATGCCAATGCACCGTCGTTTCCTCAGGCAGGCCGTTGGTGACGTTGATCCTGACCCGATCGCCCTGGCGAATATGAATTCGCGGACCGGGAATCTGGCCGTTATAGGCATAGGCGTCGACCGCGACGTCCGGCAGGATCTGCCAGCGGACCACTGAAGGCCTGAGCTCGAACACCTTGATGCCGTTCTCCATCCGAAACGGCAGTTCCTGGTCGCCCCTTGCCGTCAGGCCATAAGAGGCGGCCACGAGGCGTGGATCGGTAGCCGCCATGTCGCGCATTGTATCGGCTGGCGTGTCGCGATCCATGATCATGCCTCGCGGCATGATCACCCCGCCGACATCGCGTGCCGACAGCGTCAGGTTCAGCCAGTTCGCCGGCGCGACCATGCCGATGGCGAGCGCCAGCAGGGAGACGGCACCCAGGGCAGCGACCTGCGGCGTCGTGGCATCCGTCTCCATGTGATGGCCGCCGCCTTTGCCTTTGTGGGAAACCATATCGTGGTGCTGCCCGCGATGGCCGCTGGCGTCGGCCTGCTGCATTTGTATCTGCGCATGTTGCCTCGTGGCAGGCTGCTCCCGGACATCGATGCCGGCTGCCTGCGCACGCTGCGTCATCAGCCCATGCTTCAGCCCCCGGGCGACCAGCCAGACATTGGCCGGATAGGCAAGCGCAAAACCGGCGATGACGCCGATCGACATCACGCCCCAGAACAGCAGCTCCGTCGGTTCCATCGCGCGCATGTCGCGGCCCATCATCAGGAAGCTCATGACCGGCGCCATGCCGGCCATCATGAAGTTCATGGAGATGAACTCGGGCAGGAAGCTCTTGCGTACGTTTTCCCAATAGGTGCCGCCCATCATCGATTTCATGAACAGCGACTGGAAGATGAACAGGCCGAAGGCAAAGCCGGCGAGATATTCGACGATCAGGTCGATCCACATCGGCAGGCCGAGCGCCGCCGTGACGGCGGCGGCAAGAATGATGCCGGTGGCATCGCCGGCGACGCAGTGGATGGTGGAGCCGACGCCCTGCTTCCAGAGCGGCCGGGTGAAGAGTTCATGATCGCCCGGCCGGGGCTCCTTGTCGGCGAGCACGTAGAGCAGCAAGCCGAGCGGACCCATATAGAGGGTGACCAGGATGAAGCCCCATTTCATCACCACCGGCTCGGGATTGTTGCGATATTGGTCGAAGCCGACGTAAAGCGTCGAAGCCAGCGCCAGCGCGAACCAGACGACGAGGAAATAATCGATCGGTTGGATGAGCATCAGGATGAACCCGTGACCTGCCGCCGCACGCGCCCACGCGGCTCGTTATACAACTCCCAATGGCAATGAACGCAGCCGGCGCGCTTATGATCCGTGCCGGCGCTAGTTACCAGGTTGCAACGTGACCACTCGAACGGCCTGAAGCACGCTTGCTATCTTCTCGCGTAGCGCACGGTCAGCGCTCGCCGAATACGCGCGAAGCCAGCAAGACAGAGAGGCGTGATCCGCCGGTCTTGTCCCGAACCGGAGTAAGGATCAGTGCAGGATCTGCGACAGGAACAGCTTCGTGCGCTCATGGCGCGGGTGGTCGAAGAACTCGGCCGGCGTGTTCTGCTCGACGATCTGACCCTGATCCATGAAGATCACCCGATTGGCGACTTTGCGCGCAAAGCCCATTTCGTGGGTGACGCAGAGCATGGTCATGCCTTCCTCGGCCAGCCCGACCATCGTCTCCAGCACTTCCTTGATCATTTCCGGATCGAGAGCCGAGGTCGGCTCATCGAACAGCATGATGCGCGGGTTCATGCACAGCGAGCGGGCGATCGCCACGCGCTGTTGCTGCCCGCCGGAAAGCTGGCCGGGATATTTGTTGGCCTGTTCCGGGATCTTGACGCGCTTGAGGAAATGCATGGCGATTTCCTCGGCCTGTTTCCGCGGCATCTTGCGCACCCAGATCGGCGCCAGCGTGCAATTTTCCAGAATGGTCAGATGCGGGAACAGGTTGAAGTGCTGGAACACCATGCCGACCTCGCGACGCACCTCGTCGATCTTCTTCAGATCGTTGGTCAGTTCCTTGCCGTCGACTATGATCTTGCCCTTCTGGTGTTCCTCCAGCCGGTTGATGCAGCGGATCATCGTCGATTTGCCGGAGCCCGACGGGCCGCAGATGACGATCCGCTCGCCGCGCATCACCTTTAGATTGATGTCCTTCAGCACATGGAATTCGCCGTACCATTTGTGCATGGCGATGATGTCGATGGCGACATCGGTGGTGGAAATGTGCATCTTGGCGGCATTGACCTTGATCTCTTCCGCGCTGACGGCGTTTTCTATGGCCATGACAAGGTCCCCTTTTTAGCGTTTGTGGCCGGTGTCGAGACGGCGTTCCGTGTACATTGAATAGCGCGACATGCCGAAGCAGAACAGCCAGAAGATGAACGCCGCGAACACCAGGCCGGATCTGGCCGTCTGTGGCGTCGCCCAATTCGCGTCGGAGAAGTTCTGCTTGACGATGCCGAGGAGGTCGAACATGGAGATGACGATGACCAGGCTGGTGTCCTTGAACATGCCGATGAAGGTGTTGACGATGCCGGGAATGACCAGCTTCAGCGCCTGCGGCATGACGACCAGGCCCATCTTCTGCCAGTAGCTGAGACCGAGCGAATCGGCGCCCTCATACTGGCCTTTGGGGATCGCCTGCAGGCCGCCGCGCACCACTTCGGCCATGTAGGCGGCGGCAAACAGCGACACGCCGATCAGCGCGCGCAGGAACTTGTCGAAGCTGACGCCGGCCGGCAGGAACAGCGGCAGCATCACGCTGGCAAAGAACAGCACCGTAATCAGCGGGATGCCGCGTACCGTCTCGATGAAGATCACGCACAGCAGCTTGACTATCGGCATGTTCGAGCGCCGGCCAAGCGCCAGCACGATGCCGATCGGCAGCGACACGGCAATGCCGACGAACGACAGGCTGAGCGTCACCAGCAGTCCACCCCAACGCGACGTCTCGACATGCGGCAGGCCGAACATGCCGCCGACCAGCAGAACGAAGGCGACGACCGGCAGTACAAAAAAGAGAAGAATGGCATTCAGCCCCTTGCGCGGTATGCGCGGAATGAGCAACGGCACCAGCAGTGCCACGAACAGGATGGCCACCACGATCGGCCGCCAACGCTCCTCGATAGGATAGGTGCCGAACATGAACTGGCCGAACTTGGCGTTGACGAATGCCCAGCAAGCACCGGTCCAGCCATCCGGCTGGATGCCGCCTTGCGCCACGGTGGCGCAGACCGAGCGGTCCGGTCCAGTCCACTGGGCGTTGATGAAGGCCCAATTGATGATTTGGGGCAGGATCACAGCGACCAGCGCAATGCCAACGATGGTGAGAATGGTGTCGC
The DNA here is from genome assembly GCF_040321335.1 of Mesorhizobium sp. M0437. Taxonomy (NCBI): domain Bacteria; kingdom Pseudomonadati; phylum Pseudomonadota; class Alphaproteobacteria; order Hyphomicrobiales; family Phyllobacteriaceae; genus Mesorhizobium; species Mesorhizobium sp. M0437. The sequence continues at coordinate 54,196 of NZ_JAMYRK010000007.1, read as the reverse complement.
CCGTGGTGGCAATCAGGTTCTTGCGGATCCAGGCGGTGAGGCCACGCTCGCTCGACGGCGCCGGTTGGGCCAGCGCCATCTCCGTCCGGACCCAGGACATGTCGTGTTCCTGCATGGCTCTACCTCTCCACCAGCGCCATCCTGGCATTGACGACGTTCATGATCGCCGACGTGATCAGGCTGAGCGCGAGATAGACAGCCATCATGATCACCACGCCTTCAACCGCCTGCCCGGTCTGGTTCAAGACAGTGCCGGCAGTCGCCGTCAGGTCCGGATAGCCGATGGCGATGGCGAGTGAAGAGTTCTTGGTCAAGTTCAGATACTGGCTGGTCAGCGGCGGAATAACGATGCGCATCGCCTGCGGCACGACGACAAGCCTGAGGATCGATCCCGAGCGCAGCCCGAGTGCCGCGGCCGCCTCGGTCTGGCCCGTGCTGACGCCCCTGATGCCGGCGCGCACGATCTCGGCGATGAAGGCGGCCGTATAGCAGGACAACGCCAGATAGAGTGACAGGAACTCCGGTCTGACCTGAAAGCCACCGACCAGGTTGAAAGTCGATTGTTTCGGGAATTCGAAGGTCAGAGGAAAGCCGCTCAGCGCGTAGGCCAGCAGCGGCAGGCCGACGATCAACGCTATGGATGTCCAGAGCACCGGGAACGGCTGACCCGTCGCCATCTGCCGCTGCCGCGCCTTGCGGGCGACGAACCAGGCCATGGCAAGGGCGAGGAGCAGGGCGACCAGGATCAGCCAGGAGCCCTCGCCCCAGACAGCGCGCGGAAAATAGAAGCCGCGCTGGTTGAGAAAGGAGCCGAACGGCAAATTAATGCTCTCGCGCGGCGGCGGCAGCACGGCGAGCACGCCGGAATACCAGAAGAAGATGACCAGCAGCGGCGGGATGTTGCGGAAGACCTCGACATAGACCGTGCAGATCTTCCTGATCAGCCAGTTGCGCGAAAGCCGGCCGATGCCGACGATGAAACCGATAATGGTGGCGGTGATGATGCCGACGACGGCAACGATCACGGTGTTGATGAAGCCAACCAGGATGGCTCGGAAATAGGTCGAATCCGACGAATATGCGATCGCGCTTTCGCTGATGTCGAAGCCGGCGCGGCCCCTGAGGAAGCCAAAGCCGGAAGCGATGTGCAAGCGCGTCAGATTGACGATGACGTTGTGGGTAACCCACCAGACCCCCGCTACCAGCAGGACGAGGACCAGCGCTTGAAAGAATATTCCGCGGACACGAGGATCATTGATGAAGGAACCGCGGCTTGGCTCCTCGCGAAGAACTTCCTGCGATGCCATTCGACAGTCCCCTGGAAAGAGAGACCGGAAGGCAGACGATCTGCCTTCCGGATCCATTTTCGATCAGCGGATCGGCGGAGCGTACTGCAGGCCACCCTTGGTCCACAGCGCGTTGATGCCGCGCGCGATCTTCAGCGGGCTGCCCGAGCCGACATTACGCTCGAACATCTCGCCGTAATTGCCGACGGCCTTGACGATGTTGACGACCCAGTCGTTAGAGACGCCGAGATCGGTGCCGATCTTGGTGTCGGCTTCCTGGCCGAGCACGCGCTTGATCTCTGGACTGTCCGAGTTCTTCATCTCGTCGACATTGGCCTTGGTGATGCCGAGTTCCTCGGCGTCGAGCAACGCGAAATAGGTCCACTTGACGATGTGGTACCATTGGTCGTCGCCCTGGCGTACGGCCGGCCCAAGCGGTTCCTTGGAGATGATCTCGGGCAACACGACGTGGTCGGCCGGCGCACCGAGCGTCAGGCGGATGCCATAGAGGCCCGACTGGTCGGTGGTGTATACGTCGCAGCGGCCGGCGTCATAGGCGGCGTTAACCTCTTCCAGCTTTTCGAAGACGACAGGATTGTACTCCATCTTGTTCGACTTGAAATAGTCGGCAAGGTTGAGCTCGGTCGTGGTGCCGCTCTGCACGCAGACCGCCGCGCCCGAAAGCTGCAGCGCCGAGTTCACGCCCGGTAGCTTCTTGGCGTTGATCATGAAGCCCTGGCCGTCGTAATAAGTCGTGCCGATGAAGTTCAGGCCGAGTGCGGTGTCGCGATTGATGGTCCAGGTGGTATTGCGCGACAGGATGTCGATCTCGCCCGACTGCAGAGCGGTAAACCGCTCCTTGGCGCTGAGCGGCGTAAACTTCACCTTGGTGCCATCGCCGAACACGGCGGCTGCCACAGCGCGACAGAAGTCCGCGTCGATGCCTTGCCACTCACCCTTGTCGTCCGGCGCCGAGAAGCCGGCCAGACCGGTCGAGACGCCGCATTGGATGAAGCCCTTCGCTTTGACATCGTCGAGCGTGGCCGCCGAAGCCGCCGAAGCCGCGAATCCAAACGCGGCGGCGCCCAAAACGCCGATTGCAATGTGTTTCATGACCCACAGACCCTTTTCTGTTTTTTCCAGGCGAACCTGACTTTTTCCCGTGTGAACGCAGCTATGTATCCCGGCCCATTACCGGAATCCCGCATCGTAACCGACGCGCTGCCTCCCATTCACGAACAACATCGAAGGCGATTATTCCTGTGAGGTCAAGGGAAATGACCAAATCCGAAAGACTTTGAAAACCAACTGCCTGAAATGCCTGAAATTGCAGACAAACGCGCTCGCAAATCGGCCAGCGCGCCAATAAAGCCGGCAAAGTCCGACCGTGAGTTGCCAAGCGCACTTGGCAGCCTTCCCGCAGGTCCACGGCTCGTTGCTGAATTGGCATATTCAAGACCTTGGCCTGGCGAGTGCGGTGCGGTTGCGCGGCCAATGCCGCCGCACTATGGCTAACGACCAACCCATGGGACGAAAAGCAATGGCAAAAGACGACAGCGAGATGGGCGTCAACACACGGCTCGCCCATTCCGGCAACAACCCGCATGACTATTTCGGCTTCGTCAATCCGCCGGTGGTGCATGCCTCGACCGTGCTCTATCCCAATGCGGCGACAATGGCGGCGCGGAGCCAGAAATACACCTACGGCACGCGCGGCACCCCGACCACCGATGCGCTGACCAGCGCCATCGATGCGCTGGAAGGCTCCGCCGGCACGGTCGCGGTGCCGTCCGGCCTGGCGGCCGTGGTGCTGCCGCTGCTTGCCTTCCTGTCGGCCGGCGATCATCTGCTGATCGTCGATTCCGTCTATCATCCGACCCGCAATTTCGCCGACACGATGCTGAAGCGGCTGGGCATCGAGGTCGAGTATTACGAACCGCGCATCGGCGCCGGCATCGCGGCGCTGATCAAGCCCAACACCAAGGTGGTGTTCACCGAATCGCCGGCCTCCAACACCTTCGAGGTGCAGGACATACCGGCCATCGCCAAGGCAGCGCATGCCGCCGGCGCCATCGTCATGATGGACAACACCTGGGCGACGCCGCTCTACTTTCGCCCGCTCGACCATGGCGTCGACATCTCGATCCACGCGGCGACGAAATACCCGGCCGGCCATTCCGACGTGCTGCTCGGCACCGTGTCGGCCAATGCGGACTGCTGGAAGCAGCTTTTCGAGACGTTCAACACGATGGGCTGCTGCGCCGGGCCTGACGACGTCTACCAGGTGCTGCGCGGCCTGCGCACGATGGGTGTGCGGCTGGAGCATCATCAAAAGAGCGCGCTTGCCCTCGCCGGCTGGCTCGAGGGTCAGCCGGGCGTAGCGCAGGTGCTGCATCCCGGGCTGCCCAGTCATCCCGACCACGCCATGTGGAAGCGCGATTTTTGCGGATCGAGCGGCATCTTCTCGATCGTTCTCGCGGGCGGCGGACAGAAGCAGCAGCACGCCTTCCTCGACGCGTTGAAGTTTTTCGGCCTCGGCTATTCCTGGGGCGGCTATGAGAGCCTTGCCGTGCCGGTATTCCTTGGCGACCGCACAATCGCCAAGGGCCCGTATGACGGGCCGCTGGTGCGCTTGCAGATCGGGCTCGAGGATGTCGAGGATTTGAAGGCCGACCTGGCGCGCGGGCTGGCGGCGGCCGCACAGGCCTGAGCCAAGCACCTTTCCAGGCTGAGTCAGGAAATCGGCGTAACAGCTTGGAAAAATTGCGATCCTGAGTGATGTCATGGCGACCGATCAGCCGATGACACGGCGTCTACAAAATAGAGACGCCGGTGTGGTGGAGGCGTTAGAATAGCCTCTGCCGGCGCTTGAAACGGATCGAGGCCGGCCGGCGGATCGGTCGGGAACCTTTTGTCGGCCGATTCATCCAATGTCCGATGAGAAGCCTATCAGGAGATCGGCCATGCCTGCTGCGTTGACGGCAACGCCCGCCGCTTCCGGCGACATGCAGCTTGTCGGCCGCGCGCTGGCACGTGATAGCGATGCATTCCGCACCATCATCAAGACGCACAACCAAAGGCTCTACCGCATCGCCCGAGGCGTCGTGCGTAACGACAGCGAGGCCGAGGACATCGTCCAGGAGGCCTATGTCAGCGCCTTTGCCCATCTCGAGGCCTTTCGCGGCGATGCCTCGCTCGCCACGTGGCTATCGCGTATCGTCATCAACGAAGCGCTCGGCCGCTTGCGCAAAAGGCGGCGAATGGTAGCGATGCCTGAAAACCCGCAAGCCGAAATCATCCGGTTTCCCCTCAACCCGAGCGACGATCCGGAGCGGACGATGGCGCAACGGCAGATCCTTGAGCTTGTCGAACGGGCAACCGACAGTCTTCCCGATGTCTACCGGATGGTGTTCGTGGCGCGCGTCATCGAGGGATTGAGCATCGAAGAAACCGCCGAACTGCTTGGCGTGCGACCAGAAACCATTAAGACCCGGCTGCACCGCGCCCGCGCGCTGGTGCGCAAGGCGCTGGACGACCAGATCGGCCCGGTGCTGCTCGACGCCTTTCCCTTCGCGGGCCGGCGCTGCGAACGGCTGACCAATGCCGTGATGCAGCGGCTTGGTCTTTCCGGATAGGTCGCGCCGATTTTCGCGGGAACGTTTGGCGGCGACCTGCATCCAATGAGCATCACTGAAAACGAAGCCCGATGCAGTTCCGCGTCGGGGCGAAGGAGAGCATCATGTTTATTCGATCGACCACGGCACTGGCCGCATTTTTCCTGCTTAGCGCAGCGCCCTTGTCGCAAGCTGCCGACAAACCGACCGATCCGCAGATCGCACATATCGCCTACACAGCAGGCGTGCTTGACGTCGAGGCGGCCAAGCAGGCGCTGAAGAAATCGAAGAACAAGGAGGTCGTGGATTTCGCCAAGGACATGGTGCGAGATCACGAGGCGGTCAACAAACAGGCTCTCGACCTGGTCAAGAAGCTCAAGGTCACGCCTGAGGACAATCCGACCAGCAAGGCGCTGACCAAGGCGGCGGCCGAGGAACGAGCCAAGCTTGCCAAGCTCAAGGGCGCGGCGTTCGACAAGGCCTATGTCGCCAACGAGGTGGCCTACCACAAGCAGGTCAATGGCGCGCTCGAAACTCTGCTGATCCCGTCGGCCAGCAATGCCGAGCTGAAGAGCCTGCTGGAAACCGGTCTGAAAATATTCCAGGGCCACGAACAGCACGCCGAACACGTCGCCGGCATGCTGAAGTGAGGATCGAGCCAATGGCGTCGGGGCGGCATCTGTGGGTTGCGCTGGCATTGGCCATGGGTGCCCAGCCGGCCAAGGCCGACACCATCGAGGTGACGATCGAGAAGCTTGTGTTTTCGCCGGCAAAGATCGAGGCGAAGGTCGGCGACACGATCAGGTGGGTGAACAAGGACGTGTTCGCCCACACGGCAACCGTCAACGGCGCCTGGGAAGTGATGATCCCGCCGAAGAAGGCGGCGAGCCTGACGGTGAAGAAGGCGGAATCGGTCGATTATTTCTGCCGCTTCCATCCCAACATGAAAGGCCATCTGACGGTGACATCGCCCTGACTGGCTGATGCATGTCGCGCAAAAGCGTGCAGCGGTTTTGCGATAACGACATGCATAAAAAAGAGCCTGAAGCGCGCCGCACGAGGCCGGTCTAGTGCGACGCGCTTTTAGGCTGCCAGCCATGCCGTCCCTACAAGCAGCGTGACCAGCGTCAACGGCAGGCCGACCTTGAAGAAGGCGATGAAGCCCAGCGGTTTGCCGGAGATTCGCGCGTGCTCGGCAACGATCAGATTGGCGACCGAGCCGAGCAGCGTGAAATTGCCGGCCAGCGTCGAGCTCATGGCGACGACCAGCCAGGCCCGCTCGGGGTTTTCCAGTCCGGGCACGAACGGCTTCAGCGCCAGCACGGCCGGGACATTGCTCATGATGTTGGACAGCACCGCGGTGAAGCCGGACAGCCGCCAGACATCATTCAGTCCGAGGTCCTTTGCCGAGGCGACGATGTCGGGCGTCAGCAGCGTCTTCTCCGCCCCGGCGACGACGATGAACAGCCCGGCGAACATGAACAGCAGCGGCCCATCGATCTCGCGATAGATGCGCTCAGGTTTGATGGCGCGGGTCAAAAGAAGAATGGCACCGCCGATCAGCGCTGCCTTGGCGACTGGAACGCCGGCGAAGAAGGCGATCGCCAAACCGACACAGACGACCACCGCCTTCACCACCTGCCCCGGCAGCATGCGGCCGCGGTAGACTTCGGGGCTGAGCTCGGCCTTGCGCGAAAATTCGGCGCGGTAGACGATGCGGATGATGACGATGACGGCGATGAGGCCGAACGCCGCGACCGGCGCCAGCGCCGCAGAGAAGGCCGGATAGGAAATCCCCGACAGCGCGCCGATGACCATGTTCTGCGGGTTGCCGGTGATGGTGGCGACGCTGCCGCAATTCGAGGCGGTGGCGGTGGCGATCAGATAGGGAACCGGGTTGCGGTTGATAACGCGGGTGACATGGACGACGATCGGCGCCATGACCAGGCAGATGGCGTCGTTGACCAGGAATGCGGACAGGAGGCCGGTCAACAGCGTCACCATCACCAGCAGCATGAACGGCGCATGCGCATGCTCGATGGCGAAGCCGCCGAGCGCGCGAAAGGCGCCCGACACTTTAAGATGCGCCACGACGATCATCATGCCGAGCAGAAGCGTGATGGTGTCGAAGCTGATGGCGCGGTAGGCGTCCTCCATGTCGAGCGCGCCGATGGCGATCATCGCCGCACCGCCGAGCAGCGCGATCCCTGCCCGGTCGAGGCGCAGCCCGGGTATCCTGCCGATGGCGACGCCGGCATAGGTCAGGACCAGGATCAGCAGTGCCGCCGCGCCCATCGCTGTCATGTGTTGGAAATCCTGTGCGACTGGCGAGTGAACCTGTCCGGAATGGACCCTGAAAATATTGGCGATCCCGACAGGATTCGAACCTGTGACCATCGGCTTAGAAGGCCGGTGCTCTATCCAGCTGAGCTACGGGACCGCTGGCCGGCCGCATGACCGGCGGATTGTGCCGGCAGGGCCGGTATGGGATCAATGCGTCCAGGGCGTCCTGCGGTCATAGCGGAAATTCTCCGCATAGGAAATCTGGCGGCGCTTGATTTCCTTCGGCTCCTCAACGCGGAAAGCCAGCCCTTCCTTCTCGGCATAGGCGACCGCCTCTTCTCTTGTGTCGAAGGTCAGCCTGATCTGGCTTCGCATGTCGCCGGACGTGGTGTAGCCCATCAGCGGATCGATCTTCTTGCGCTGCTCCGGATCGAATTCCAGCACCCAATAGCCGGTCTTGGCCTTGCCGGACTGCATCGCGGTTTTGGCTGGGCTGAAAATGCGGGCTGACATGACCACCTCATTGCTTGTTGCAAGCACACGACCCCGAGACCAGATTACTGTTCTCTGGCCATGCACTAGCCCGTCATTACTGCGCAATGCCGCCGGCAGCAAGGCCGATGGCTTTTTACGCTTGCTTTGGCGGGCTGAAATCACTAGGCAACAGACCGTTCGGAGTGTAGCGCAGCCTGGTAGCGCATCTGGTTTGGGACCAGAGGGTCGGGAGTTCGAATCTCTCCACTCCGACCATTCATCAAGCGAATCTCGTCGGCAGCGCAAGCGGATCGCGCTCGAGTGTGTCTGCCGTCGCCGGTCATGTTTAAGCGACGGACGGACAGCACGAGCCCGCGCTGCCCGTCCGACATGCAAGCCGTCAGCCCTGGATGAAGGCCAGCAGATCCGGATTGATGATCTCCGGATGGGTGGTGCACATGCCGTGCGGCAGGCCCTTGTAGACCTTGAGCGTGCCGTGCTTCACCAGCTTGGCCGCAAGCAGCGCGGAGTCGGCGATAGGCACGATCTGGTCGTCGTCGCCGTGCATGATCAGGACGGGCACGTCGATCTGCTTGAGGTCGTCGGTGAAGTCGGTCTCGGAAAAGGTCTTGATGCAGTCGTAATGGGCCTTGGCCCCACCCATCATGCCTTGGCGCCACCAATTGTCGATAGCGCCTGGCGAGACCTTGGCGCCCTCGCGGTTAAAACCGTAAAACGGGCCGGCCGGCACATCCCTGTAGAACTGGGCGCGGTTAGCGGCCAGAGCGGCGCGAAAGCCGTCGAAGACCTCGATCGGCAGGCCGCCCGGATTGCTATCGGTCTTGACCATGATCGGCGGCACCGCGCCGATCAGCACCGCCTTGGCAACACGGCCTCCGCTGCCATAAAGCGCGACGTAACGCGCCACCTCGCCGCCGCCGGTCGAGTGGCCGATGTGGATCGCATCCCTGAGATCGAGATGCGCCGCCAGCGCCGCGACGTCGGCAGCGTAGGTGTCCATGTCGTTGCCGGTCGCGGTCTGCGACGAGCGGCCGTGGCCGCGGCGGTCATGGGCGATGACGCGGTAGCCCTTTTCGAGGAAGAACAGCATCTGGTTGTCCCAATCGTCGCCGCTCAGCGGCCAGCCGTGATGGAACACGATCGGCTGGCCCTTGCCCCAATCCTTGTAGAAAATCTCGGTGCCGTCATGGGTGGTGAATGTGCTCATCGTCCTACTCCTTGATGGAAAAGTTAGGGGGTAACAGGGAAGCTTCTAGCCCCTTCAGCTGGACAAATTATAACAGTGCGGCCAGGGTGAGCATTGGCAAAACGGACATTCAACGTGGCAAAACTGACAAATGACGGCGGCGCGTGATCTGATCGAAATCGGCCTTGTCTTGTATCCCGGCGTGCAGGAAGCGGCCGTGCTCGGCCTGACCGATCTTTTCATGCTGGCAAACCGGCTGGCTGTCGAGCTGTCGCCGGAGGCGGCGAGGCTTCGCGTCAGCCATTGGCAATTGGAGGACGCGGGCCACACCGTAGTCCGCACCTTCGACAGCGACCCCGGCGCCGACAATGAACCAGCCATGGTTATCCTCCCGCCGACCTTGGGAGATCCGATCGCTCGGGAAGCAGCCGCGCCCTATGCCGGCTGGCTCAGGGATCGCCACACGGCAGGCGCGACGCTCGGTTCGGTCTGTGCCGGCGCTTTCGTGCTTGCCGAAACCGGCCTGTTGTCCGGCCGTGCGGCGACGACGCACTGGGCTTATCGCGACGCGCTGGCGCTACGCTTTCCCGACATCCTGCTCGACGCCGACAGGCTGGTCATCGACGATGGCGATATCATCACCGCCGGCGGCTACATGGCCTGGACCGACCTCGGCCTCAAGCTCGTGGACAGGGTGCTCGGGCCGACCGTCATGATGGACACGGCGCGTTTCATGCTGGTCGACCCGCCGGGCCGCGAGCAACGTTTTTACAGTCCGTTTGCGCCGCGGCTGACCCACGGCGACGAAGCGATCCTCAAGGTGCAGCACTGGCTGCAGGCGAACGGCGCGCGCGATGTGACGCTTGGCGCCATGGCCGATCACGCCGGGCTGGAGGAGCGGACTTTTCTGCGGCGCTTCCGCAGCGCCACCGGCCTCAAGCCGACCGAATATTGTCAGCACCTGCGGGTCGGCAAGGCGCGCGAGATGCTGGAAACCACGATGCGAGCGATCGACCAGATCGCCTGGGAGGTCGGCTATGACGATCCCGGCTCGTTCCGCAAGGTATTCGCCAGGATAACCGGCCTGGTGCCCGGCGACTATCGCAAGCGCTTTGGCACGGAACGAGCGGTGGTTGCAGGCGGAGAGAGCTGAGGCCAGCCGCGCAATGGCGCTATCGATTCGATGCTGCCAAAGGCAAGCTCGCCGGGCGAGAACCCCAACCACCCATCTCCCGGCGAGCCTACTACCTGATTTGATACGCAATCAGGACCGGGATTAGCCGGCAAGCTCTTTGTTGCAAGACAGGTGCCAGTCTTTTTTCTCGAAATGGGACACACACGGAAGTGAGCTCCCTGATGTTCACGCCGAGGCTTTTTGCCTGATGTGCCGGATCAGTCGAATTCCTGAAATCAGCAGTAATGCGCCTCCGACTTCCACGACCAGGATCACGGCCGAGCCCCAGGGAATAGCTGGCCAAAACTCCGAAAAGGCTTGCCTGAGCCAGGTGATATGAGCAGGCTCCTCGCTGTAAGCCCTGAGCATCAAGTCCGCGTAATCGAACATCTCTTTCACCACGATCGCCGACCAGAACAGCGATGAGACAAGCCATATCAGTGCGATTCGTCTGACGATCGGGCTCATTCCAATACCTACTGTCAAAAAGATCGACTTGATTAGCACACCCGCCAAACGAGATCATCCCGCTATATCTCGAACTCGCCCTGCCCTTCGTCCATGGCGCTGACCGTCTCGGCTGCCAGGGCGCGGGTGATCGGCGTCTTGCGCTCGAGCGCGGTGCGGTCGAGCCGTTCGACCACGCGCATGGCAGTGGCCAGCGAGCGCTCGATGCGGCGCACCAGATATTGCACGACATGCGGCTCGACCTCGACCTGGCGGTCGGCGAACAGCTTTGTGATGACGCCGGCCAGCAGAAGATCGTCGGGTTCGTGGATCTCGACGGTCGCCGCCGCCTTCAGCCGCGACGCCAGGTCGGGCAGCCTGACGCCCCAGGCGGACGGGAAGCGCCGCGCCGTCAACAGCAAGCTCGAGCCGGCGCCGCGCACCGCGTTGATCAGGTGGAAGAGGCCGTGCTCATCGATCGGTTCGGCATCGATATCGTCGATCAGGGCCGGATGCGGGCCGAGGTTTTCGATGCAGTCGCCGATGCGGCCGGCCGCCACTTTCACGGCGTCGGCGCGGGTCCGCCAAATCGAGGCCAGATGGGTTTTCCCCGAGCCGGCCGGCCCGGCCAGCACAACGACCGGCGACGGCCAGTCCGGCCAGCGGTCGACAAGCGCCGCCGCCTGGCTGTTGGTGCTGGAGACGACGAGCTCGTCACGCGAATAGCCGGTGCCGTGGCCTAGATCGAGCGGCAATTGACGCGGCGGATCGATCTTGTCCGGCATCTGGCTCAACCGCGCGCGCCCCCGCGGCGCCGCACCTGCAGCGGCGGCACCGGCTCGTCGGCATGGCCCTTGTAGAGCGGCGATTCGAGATAGCGGGCGATGGCGAAACGCACCAGAACGGCAACGGCGGCGGAAGCCGGCACGGCAATCAGCAGGCCGACGAAGCCGAACAGCGCGCCGAAGGCAAACAGCGCAAACATCAGCCATACCGGATGCAGGCCAACGCTTTTGCCGACCAGCCTGGGCTGCAGGATGTTGCCCTCGATGAACTGGCCGACGAAGAACACGCCGGCGACCGCCGCGATCATGGTCCAGTCCGGCCAGAACTGGACGAAGGCGACGCCGACGGCCAGCACCAGGCCGGTCAGCGAGCCGACATAGGGGATGAAGGAGATCAGCCCGGCAAACAGGCCGATGAGGATGCCGAAATTCAGGCCCGTCAACGTCAGGCCGGTGGCATACATGGCGCCCAGCACCAGGCACAGCGTGCCCTGGCCGCGCACGAAGCCGGCGGTCGCCGTGTTGATGTCCCTGGCGATCGTCCTGACGGTCTTGACGTAATCGCGCGGCACCCAGCTGTCGACGATTGCCACCATGCGGTCCCAGTCGAGCAGCATGTAGAAGGCGACGACCGGCGTCACCACGAACAGGCTGACGACCGAGACCAGCGCCACGCCGGAGCTCCAGATCGAGGTGAAGACGGTGGTCAGGAGGCCGAAGCCGGAGGTCAGCAGCGAGTTCAGGCCTTCGCGCAGGCCGTTGGCGTCGACGCCGAATTTTTCTTCCAGCCATTTCGGGTCGAAGCTGGTGATCAGGCTCTGCAGCCGGGTCAGATAGTCCGGCAGCTTGCTGGCGAAATCAGCCATCTGCGAGGCGAGCACCGGAACCAGGATGACGAAGGCCAGTACCAGGACGACGATAAAGGCGATGAGGATGACCACCGTCGCCATCAGCCTGGACAGGCCAAGCCGCTCCAGCCGGTCGGCGACAGGGTCGAGGAAATAGGCGAGCACCATGCCGGCGACGAACGGCAGAAGGATGCCGCTGAAGACATAGAGGAAGACGGCGAGGATGATGGCGCTGACCAGCCAGAAGCGGATCTGGCGGCGAAACGACGCCGATGCCGCAGCTTCCGCTGCCGCAGCCTCAGCTTCAGCGTCGATGGACCGTTCGTCAGGTGCCGGGTGTGGAGCCTTCGCCATAGCCGCTCATATGCCTCAGCCAAGCCACGAGATAGGCCGCGGCCGAAGCCACGGTCAAGACCCCGGACAGCAATATGAGGGCCGGCCTCAGCGGATCGAGACGGATATCGAAGGCGAGTTCGCCCAACACCACTGCCGCCAGCACGATCTGGATCGCGGTGTTGGCCTTCGACACCAGGAGCGGCTTCATCTCGACCGGATGCGCCATGACGGTGGATAAAAGCACGGCGCAGACGATCAGTGCGTCGCGCGACACCATGGTAACGACCAGCCACAGCGGCAGTTCGCCGCTGAAGCCCAGGACCACGAAAACCGAGACCAGCAGCAGCTTGTCGGCCATCGGATCGAGATAGGCGCCGAGCCTGGAAAACTGATTGAAATGGCGGGCGATGAAGCCGTCGACGCCGTCGGAAATGCCGGCAATGAGGAAGCCCGCAAAGGCCCAGTCCCAGCGGTCCTGCAGCATGGCCAGCACCACCGCCGGCACCAGCACGAAGCGCATGATCGTGATCATGTTGGGGATGGTCAAACGCATATCCCGTCGCTCTTGTTTGCGGATACATGATGGAGATGGAGGGTTACGGCAAGTGAGAAGCGACACAGAAGCTGCCAATCTCCCCACGAGGGCGCCAGCAATGAAATAGGTCAAGACAGATGTCGATTTCGGGGAGGCTCATTCGTCTCACGATAGGAAGCCAAGGAAATTTGCCCAGGCAAGGAAACGGACGCGATGACAATCACTATCACAGCATTTGAACGATCGCCCGATGGCGGCAAGGGACTGGCGCGTGATACGCGCGTTCGCTGGGCGCTCGAAGAAGTGGGGCAGCCGTATGAGGTTCGTCTTGTTTCCTTCGCAGAGATGAAGGCGCCTGAACATCTGGCGATCCATCCCTTCGGCCAGATCCCCACCTATGAGGAAGGTTCTCTCTCGCTGTTCGAGACCGGCTCGATCGTCTTTCATCTTGCTGAGCAGCATGCGGGATTGCTGCCGAAGGATCGCAATGCCCGCGCGCGCGCGATCACGTGGATGTTTGCCGCACTTAACACCGTCGAACCACCGATCCTCGAATTAACGACGGCAAGAATATTCGAACGTGACAAGCCTTGGAGCGAGGAGCGCTTGCCGTTGGTAAAGGACCGTGTTCGCGCTCGGCTGGACAAACTCTCGGCTCACTTGGGTGTCGCCGACTGGCTCGATGATGCGTTCAGCGCGGGCGATTTGTTGATGGTGTCGGTGCTGCTGCGACTAAGAATGTCAGGCATTTTGGACGAATATCAAAACTTGGCTGCCTATGTAGCGCGCGGGGAAGCACGGCCGGCCTATATCCGGGCTTTCGCCGCGCAATTTGCGATCAACGCAGAGGGGGCGTGAAGATTAGCCAGCATTGAACTAACCAAATGGAAGCGAGCCCGAAGCGCGCGCGCTCTCCTTTGGCGACGCCAGTCAAGAAAGCTGGTACGTCTCCCGTATTCGAGGGGACGCCATGTCGATCAACATCTATGTCTACTGGGGGCGAGGAGAAAGGACGCCGAAGAGCTGGTCCCGCAGCTGCAGGCGCATTTCCGGGCCTTGGACGAAGCCGACGACAGGTTCGCGAGGTGGGCCCCGCGCGGCAGATCGCTCAAAAAAGCAATCGCCTCCAAGCCGGTCAACACCTCGTCGTGCGAGGTTCTCCATCGCTGGCTGTTAAAGGGCCGGAACAAGACGGACATGCCTCCGAGACAGCCCGTTCCTGAACTGGGATACAATGTGTCGCTGTGGAACCAGCGCCAGGCAAATATAGAGGCGTCCACATCAGTCCATTGCAGTTCCTGGTCCAAATATCTGTCGGAAGACAGCCAGAACAATGCTTCGCTGGAGTTTAGCTACATAGCTGGAGCCGAACCGGTGAATACAAAGGTTTTGCTCGGCCTATTTCTCAAGTTCATTGATATCTGGGAACCCAGTTGGGGTTCGATCTGGCGGCACGTTCATGAGGGACATCCAGCCGGGGCGCGTTGGAACCCAAGACATGTTCAATATGCCTTCTTCCAGTCACCGGGAGGACGCGGGCACGATGAACGATTTATGGGACAGCAGCAGACCCTCCCCAAGGGCGGTCGCCTCTGGACGGACGAAACGGCGGTGCCTTTCCTGGAAGAGACGTAAGTGCCCGGTATTCCGCTGCCGTCCTTGCAAGACGCTGTTGCCCATGCGAAGAGCCCGTGAAGCGACAGCCTATTTCCCCACTGCTGAATGACGATGGCGCAGAGAATCACAATCGCTTGGCGAGTAACGCTTTGTTATCTGGCCGGACTGACAGAAAGTCTTTTGGTCTTCGCATTTTTCGGAGCCCCGCACCGCAACGTGGCGACGCAAGATCTCCTGTGGGCCTTCGCTCTTGAGCTGGCCGTGGGCGGGGTCGTCTCTTGGCCCCTCTGGCTGACCGCCGCTGTCGTCGCGTTCGTTTTCTCAAGATCAGTCGTTGCAAATCCAGGTCTGTGGGCTGCCGCGGCGGGGGTGATCGCCGCCGGCTTCTCGTATGGGACCCTGCCCTTCAACGGTGAGATCAGGTCTCTTGCCACCGTCGGAGGCCTCGCCGCAATTCTGGCAGGGATTTCTTTTTATTGTTGGAGTGTATCGCGCCCGGTTCCCGCGGCATCCAACTGAAAACACCATTAATCGCGCGCTTGCCTTGCGGGGCAAAACCGTTCATGCGAAGAGCCCGCACGCGAGTGAAAACAGCGACAGGCAAGCGCAACAGATGAGCAGGCGCCGGAAATGAGCAAGCGCAAGAACGGGCTCACCTATGCCGAAGCGGGCGTCGACATCGACGCCGGCAATCTCATGGTCGAGAAGATCAAGCCGCTGGTACGCGCAACCCGCCGGCCGGGCGCCGATGGCGAGATCGGCGGCTTCGGCGGTTTGTTCGACCTCAAGGCCGCCGGCTTCACCGATCCGGTGCTGGTCGCCGCCAATGACGGCGTCGGCACCAAGCTGAAGATCGCCATCGACGCCGGCAAGCACGACACGATCGGCATCGACCTCGTCGCCATGTGCGTCAACGACATCGTCGTGCAAGGCGCCGAGCCGCTGTTCTTCCTCGACTATTTCGCCACCGGCAAGCTCGATCCCGACCAGGGTGCCTCGATCGTCGGCGGTATCGCTGCCGGCTGCCGGCAGGCCGGCTGCGCGCTGATCGGCGGCGAGACGGCGGAAATGCCCGGCATGTATCACGAAAAGGATTACGACCTTGCCGGCTTTGCCGTCGGTGCCGCCGAACGCGGCCAGCTGCTGCCGACCGACGACATCGTCGAGGGCGACGTACTGCTCGGCCTCGCCTCGTCGGGCCTGCATTCGAACGGCTTTTCGCTGGTCCGCCGCATCGTCGCCGTAAGCGGCCTTGGCTGGAACGATCCGGCGCCGTTCAATGACGAAGCGACGCTGGCCGAGGCGCTGCTCGAACCGACCCGCATCTACGTCAAGTCGATCCTCAAGGCGATCCGCAATACCCACGGCATCAAGGCACTGGCCCATATCACCGGCGGCGGCTTTCCCGAAAACATTCCGCGCGTTCTGCCCAAGGATTTTTCGGCCGAGCTCGATCTCGGCGCCATCGAGGTGCCGCCGGTGTTCTCATGGCTGGCCAAGACCGGCGGCGTCGCGCCGGAAGAGATGATGCGCACCTTCAATTGCGGCATCGGCATGATCCTGGTCGTCGCCTCCGGCCAGGCGGCGCAGGTCGCTGCCGTTCTGCAGGAGGCCGGCGAGACGGTGACGCCGATCGGCCAGATCGTGCCGCGCCGCGATGCCGGCGTCATCTATCGGGGCTCGATTGGCCTATGACCAGGAAACGGACGGTCGTACTGATCTCGGGGCGCGGCTCCAACATGACGGCGCTGGTTGCGGCGGCGAGCAACCCGGCCTATCCGGCCGAGATCGTCGGCGTCATCTCCGACCGCGCCAATGCCGCCGGCCTTGGCATCGCCGCGGCGCGCGGCATCGCCACCAGAGTGATTTCGCGCTCCGACCATGCCAGCAAGCAAGCGCATGACGAGGCGATCGATGCGGCCCTCTTGTCGTTCGGCGCCGAGATCGTCGCGCTGGCCGGCTATATGCGCATCCTCGGCGCGCGCTTCGTAGAGAAGTGGCAGGGCCGCATGATCAATATCCACCCTGCCCTGCTGCCTGCCTTCAAGGGGCTGGATACGCATGCGCGGGCCCTCCGCGCGGGCATGCGCATCCATGGCTGCACGGTGCATTTCGTCACGCTCGACATGGATGACGGGCCGATCATCGCCCAGGCCGCCGTGCCGGTGATGGTCGGCGACAATGAGGACACGCTAGCCGCGCGCGTGCTCAAGGCCGAGCACCAACTTTATCCGCTGGCGTTGGGCCTTGTCGCCGAAGGCAAGGCGCGGATGGAAGGCGGCCGCACGGTGTTTTCGCGCTTCGCCGACGATGCCGACAACGCCACGTCGGTGGTGATCGCGCCCGACCCGCTGCGCGAAGAGACCGATCTCGAGCACCTGGCGCGGATCACGCCGTGAGGGTCAGTTCTTGAATTTGGTAGCAAATTTTGCTACCGTTTTCGCGAGGAGACGGCTTGATGGCGACAGTCGAAAAAGTCAGCGTAGCGCTTTCCCCGGAACTGCTGGACATGGTCAAACGCGCGGTGGCCAGCGGGCAGTACGGTTCGGCAAGCGAAGTGATCCGCGAGGCACTGCGCGAATGGCGGCTTCGCCAGCCCTTGCGCGAGGCCGAAGCGGAGCGGTTGCGGAAAGTCTGGACGGAAGGGCTGGAGAGCGGTCCGTTTGCGCCGTTCGACATCGAGGACATAAAACAGAAAGCCCGCGGCCGGTTGGGCAACACCGGCAAAAACCGGCGGAATGGCTGACATCCGCATTGTCCACAGCCCGGCGGCAGAAGACGACCTGATCGATATTTGGTTTGGCATTGCAAGGGACAACCCGCTTGCCGCGGACCGCTTTTTGGATGCTATTGCCGAGCGCATCGTGCAATTGGGCACATTCCCGGAATCCGGTCCCAAGAGGCCCGACATCGCTGCCGAGGTGCGGGCGTTGACGATCGGCAACTATCTCGTGCTTTATCGCCTGGCCGAACAGCGCGTCGAGATCGTCCGCGTCGTGCATGGCGCACGCGACGCTTCGGCCTTATTTTGAATCCATGAAGCAACTGCTGCTCCTGCGTCACGCCAAGTCGAGTTGGGACGATCCCAACCTCATCGACTTCGACCGGCCGCTGTCCGCGCGCGGGCTGAAGGCAGCACCACTGGTCGGGCGCGAACTGGCCCGGCGCGGCTGGCTGCCGGAGCTGGCGCTGGTGTCGCCGGCGCTGCGCACCCGCGACACGTGGCGGCTGGTCTCGGCGGAATTGCCGGCGAAGGTGCAGGCCAAATTATCCCAGGCGCTCTACGAGGCGGCGGCGGCGGACATCCTCGCCAAGGTGCGGCAAGTAAAGGCGGGGACTGGAACGCTGCTGGTGCTTGGCCACAATCCCGGGCTGGAGGAGTTCGCGCGCGGGCTTGCCGGGGCTGGATCGGACCAAGCGGCGCTGAAGAAGCTGGCGGAAAAATACCCCACCGCGGGCCTGGCTCGGTTCGACGTCGACGGCGATTGGACCGGTCTCACCTTCGGCAGCGCCCGACTGACGCACTGCATTTGGCCGAAGGATCTTCGCTAGCGACTGCCTGACAGGCCGGGGGATCGCCGACCTTTCGACCAAACCCGGCTTCGCGCAAACAAACGCGGCGGCCCAGCCCCGCCGCTCTTTGTGCTCCCGGTTAAGGAACTAACGGCCCCAGTTGCCCCGGCCAGATTGGGGCACTACGGGTTGATCCGTGCCGAACCGGGTCGTCGCCTCGGTGTCGACGGCGTTGTGCTCGGCCGTCAGCGGCTTGCGGATGGAACCGGTAAACCCGCTGTCGATGGTGCCGACAGGCGCGTTGCCAACAGGCGCGGCCGGCTGGTTGACGCCGTCCGAACCATAGTGATCACTGCCTGCAAAGGCGCTGCCCGTGGCGACGAGGACGATGGTGGCGACGGTAAGAGCAGTCTTGGTCATTTCACGTACTCCAATGTACTGGTCATTCGTGAGTTGTCATTGCTTTCGACGCATTCGAGATGAGAGCGCTGTCCGCGCCGACGAATACGCACCCGGCTTTTTCCGATGTGCACGTTGCTGGACGATTTCAGCAACCGAGATTGTGGCTACAGATGAAACCTGCAAATCAAAGTATTCGATTGGCGCAGGATGCTATTCGGCGCACACGCCCGTTGATACGCGACAGCAAGAGTAGCGGGCCAAGCCCGCCGCTCTTTGTGTTGCGGGCCGTGATAATCAGCGGCCCCAGATGCCTTGGCCGGATTCAGGCGCCACCGACTCGGAGGTTGTCTTGGCACCGGTATGCTCGGAAGTAACTGGCTTGCGGATCGAACCGGTGAAGGTGTTGTCGACGTTGGCAGCAGCAGCGGCCGGCTGGTTGACGTTGTCCGAGCCATAATGGTCGCTGCCGGCAAAAGCAGTGCCGGTGGCAACGAGGATGGCGGCGGCGGTAAGAGCGAGCTTGGTCATTTCGGTACTCCGGTAGTTCTTTGGTCTGTCCGTCAAGTGGCGTGCCTCGGGAGGAATTCGCGTCGCTCGGACCACCCCGAGATGGGTCGGCAAGCCTGTCGTTTCCAATCACGAAAATTTTGTACGGGTGCGCCAAATTGGCCGCTTGAAAATCCGGCATAAGGTCCCTTCTGCCACAATCTTCTGATTTCTTTTCAATTAGTTATGCGGTCAGTGGTGATTTGCCGCGCGAACATTCTTTGAGCCGGCGTTCACCCTTTCCTGTACTCTCTGCTAACGGAACCGAGCCGTTCGGTTCGAGTTCTTTTACGCTTGGCTGATCAGCGCTTTCAGAGGCTCGATCGACATTCCTGCCGACCGATCAATGCGCGGTGAAATTCACGCTGCCAGCTCAGCGCCAGCGGCGTCGTGCTTGGGCCGCGCGCTGGCCAGAAGCACGACCGGGCAGTTGCAGGCGGCTAAAACAGCGCCGGCGGTTTCACCGAAGAACAGGTCCTCACCCGGACGTTGGGTGACGCCCATCACGACGATCGCCGCTCCTTTGGCCGCCTCCCGGGTGATCGCCTTGTCGGGTGTGACGCGGGTATGGAACGCTGTGTCGATATGCAGGCCGTAGCGGCCCGCCAGATCAGCGATGTCTTTCAGGACGGCCTCTTCGCGGCTATGCGACACCGATGTCGACCTGCGGCCCTTGGCTGCCTTTTGCGAGACGTAGAGAACCTTGATCCGCGCCCGGTTTGGACGGGCCAGCGCCAGCGCCAAGTCGGCGGCGCGACGCGCCACCTGGGTACCGTTGACGGGGACGAGAATACTGGTGCCGGCCCTCAGCGTCGGCATCTTTTCGCCAGCATTGCCGCCGTTCAGGACCAGGCAAAGCGGGCCGTCAAATCCTGCGGCAATGTCGTTGAGGGCCGGCGCGAAGGCGCCATCGGCGGTCAGCACATTGTCCATGCCGACCAGCAACAGGCCGTATCCCTTGCGGGCCTCTTCGGCAATCGTCTCACCCGTGGCATCCAATTCGGTGCGGGCCGTCAGATGGACTTTGTCGACAAGCGTATCTTCGATCCGTTTCACCGCCTGAGCGCTCTTTTTTGCACCCTTTTTGATTTCCTGGAGGGCGCGCTCCTGTCCCTTGCTGTCGGTCGGCCTGTCAACTCGGCCGTCTTTCGGCTGAAGCAAGGTGGTGGGCAGGCGAAGCAAGGTGGTGGGCATGCCGCTGCCTCCGCCGACCAGTCCGGCGAGATATGCGGTGAACTTGCCGATCCTGCTGTCGTCGACCAGCACCAGCAGCCTCTCCAGCCTGGAAATGAAGCCGTATTCGTCCAACGCCTCGCGCTCGACACGCTGCTGCTCGTCGTGCCCAACCGGCAGCCGGCCGAGCGCCCAGCGCAGCATCGGCGGCATGGCCAAGGTGGTGATCACGGCCATGGTGACGATCATGGTGAAGAGATTGTGCGACAGGATGTTCATCGACAGGCCGATGCTGGCGACGATCACCTCGGTCGAGCCGCGTGCGTTCATGGCACTGCCGACGGCGATTGCTTCCTTGAGCGACATGGCGGCGAGCTTGGCGCCGATGAACGCGCCGCCAAACTTGCCGATGCTGGCGATGATCACGAGAGCGCCCGTCAGCATGGCAAGGGTTGGATCGGCGAGCACTGTGAGATCGGCGGAAAGCCCCGCCATGCCGAAGAAGATCGGCATGAACAGCGCGGTGATGACGCCGCGAAGCTGACCTTCGATATGGCTGGAGAGGATGGGCGATTCCCCGACCAGGATGCCGGCGACGAACGCCCCCAGCACGGTATGGACGCCTATCAGATTAGTGATCAGCGCCATCGCTCCCATGATGATGAGGATCATGGTGATCACCGCAAACTCGCTGCGGAATTGATCGTTGGTCCAGCGGATCAAGGTGAAGACAAGACGGCGGCCAATGGTGAAGGAGAACACCATGAACAGTGCCACCGCGGCGATGGTGGTCACCAGCGGCGC
Source organism: Mesorhizobium sp. M0437 (assembly GCF_040321335.1). Taxonomy (NCBI): domain Bacteria; kingdom Pseudomonadati; phylum Pseudomonadota; class Alphaproteobacteria; order Hyphomicrobiales; family Phyllobacteriaceae; genus Mesorhizobium; species Mesorhizobium sp. M0437. The sequence goes on along the minus strand of NZ_JAMYRK010000007.1, from coordinate 33,152 downwards.
GAACTGTAGCTTGCCATTGGTGGCGATGCCGAAGGTTACGGCGATGACCAGCCAGCCGATCGTGTCCTCGATGATCGCCGAGGAAATAATCACCTGTCCGAGGTTGCGGCGCATGAAGTTCATCTCGCGCACCACCATGGCGACGACCTTGACCGACGAGATCGACAGCGCCGTGCCCAGGAACAGCCCGGCGACGGTGCGCTGCGTGGGGTCAGCCAGCAATGCGTCCGGCAGGAACTGCGCCAGCGCAAAACCGAAGATGAAGGGCACCACGACGCCGGTAGCCGAAATGGAAAAACAGGCCGCGCCAACCCGGCGCACCAGCCGCAGGTCCGTCTCCATGCCGGTCAGCAAAAGCAGCATCAGGATGCCGAGCTGCGAGACGGCGTCGATCATGCCCTTTTGCGCAGGATCACTGGGAAAGATCAGGTGCTGGGCCGACGGCCACAGCCAGCCGAACAGCGAAGGACCGAGCAGGATGCCGCCGATCAGTTGGCCCATGATTGCCGGCTGGCCATAACGCTGCAGCACTTCGCCCAAGCCGCGCCCGACAAGCAGCAGAAGCACGATCTCGGCGACGAAAGCGCCTTCGCCCGAACCACCCATGCCGGAGGCCCGGGTACCGGCAACGAGCGTCTGCGCTGCCCAGGCCGCCCCCGCGGGGACGAAAGCGCAAACCAGCAGCGCCAGGCTGGAACGTGTCGGAGCCTGCCAAGCCATGAAACCCCCATCGCCCAATGCACGTGTCCAACAACGCGCGACAGGGCGTTGCGTTGCTAGACAGGGCGTTGCGTTGCTAGACGTGGACGTCACCGAAGGAGAGTTCGCCGTCGTCGCTCTCTGTCAGAAATGCTGTCACCAGCAGGCCCGCATAGAGGACGGCGACCAGCACGACGATGACGGCGCCCGGAATTGGACCCAAGGCAGCACTGGCGACGGCCTCACGCATCGACCCGACGAAGCCGATGCGGACACCTTCGGTCAGAAGACCGGGGGTCGACAGTTTGAGGATCCAGGCCAGCAGCAGGATCAGCAGCATGTAGATGTAATTGCGACGCAGGCGGCGCGCCAAAGCCATGCGTTGCGAAATCAGGAATTTCGGCGCGCGCAGGCTCTCGCCGACGATCAACAGCCAATCGGACGCGAAGTCCGGCTGCGGCGAGAATATCTGCGCGAAATAGTGCCGTTCGAACTGGCGCACGCGAGCCCGGTAGAAGTCGAAGAAGCGATATCGGCGGGCCTCTATCCACAGCAGCAGCAGAACAAGCAGCATGGCAAACAGCAGCACACCATGGTGAGCGCTGGCTGTCGAAAGCGAAACGGACAGCATTGCTGCGACAACGGTTATCGCCCAGTTGCTCGTCCGGTCCAGGCGGTCACGCCACCCAGCCATGCGCGCAATCTCGGCGCGATGAAAGTGGGACATCGTGGTTACGAGTTCGCCGGACGACAGTGTCCTTCCGATGGGATCCGGCGCCGGCAACACTTCTGCCATGACAATGCCTCCACCCGCCACGCGAAAACGGCCGGATGGAGATATCGTTCCGACGCTCAATCCGCCGGGCGCAGCCAGACCTTGTTGTCGTGGAAGGCGGCGCCGCCATAGGGCGCCGGCGCATCGGCGCCGGTCAGCACGTTGATGCCCTCGCCGCGCTCATGGGCGCTGTTCGGCCAGATGCCTTCGGCGACGACGACGCCGCGCTTGATGCCGTCGAACAGCTTTGCGTGCAGCACCACCTCGCCACGCTGGTTGCCGACTTCGACACGGCCGCCGTCGGCGACGCCGAGTGCCGCCGCATCATCGGGATGCAAGAGCAGCTCCGGCCGGCGCTCTTTTGCCTGCGATACCGGCGTTTCGGCAAAGGTCGAATTGAGGAAATTGCGCGCCGGCGAGGTGGTCAGCCGGAACGGGTGCGCCTCGTCCGCCACTTCGATCAGGTCGACATGGTCGGGGAATTCCGGCAGGCTCGCCACCGGCCCGAACAGGCCCATGCTTTTCGGTGGCCGGTTGGGCGCGGCCTGGCCCGTCCAGTCGGCGCGAAAATGGAACTTCTTGTCGGCATGGCCGAAGCCGTCGAGGAAATGCGCGGCCGCGAAATCCGGCTGCAAATCGACCCATTTCTGCTCTTTCAGGCTCGAAAAGCTGCCCAGCCCGCGCTTGCCCAGAATGATGTCGATATGCTGCTGCTCGGTCATGCCGAAGCCAGGACGATCGGCGACACCGAGCCTTTTGCCGAGCTCCTCGATGACGAAATGGTTGGTGCGCGGACCTTCCGGCGGGTCGATCAGCTTCGGCCCGAGTGTGATGTGCTGGTTGCCGCCACCCTTGTAGACGTCGTCATGCTCGAGAAACATCGTCGCCGGCAGCACCACATCAGCGAGCTTGGCGGTGTCGGTCATGAACTGCTCGTGCACGCAGGAAAACAGATCGTCGCGCAGAAAACCTTGCTTCACCAGCCGCTGCTCCGGCGCGACATTCACCGGATTGGTGTTCTGGATCAGCAGCGCCGTCACCGGCGGGCCGCCATAGAGCGCATCCTCAGCCCCGGTCAGCACCGGGCCGATGCGCGAATGATCGAGATGGCGGATCGAGGGATCGCGCATCCGCGTGCCTTCCAGCAGTTCCTGGTTGAGCTTGAAGATGCCCGAGTTGGAATGGAAGGCGCCGCCGCCCTCATATTGCCAGCAGCCGGTAACCGCGGCGATCGAGGCCGCGGCATGCATGTTGACCGAACCGTTGCGCTGCCGCGAAAAACCGTAGCCGAGGCGGAAGTAGGTCTTCTTCGTCCTGCCGACGAGACGGGCGAAGGCCTCGATTTCGTCGACAGAAAGCCCGGTGATATCAGCGGCCCATTGCGGCGTCTTTGTGCTGAGATGCGCTTCCAGACCGTGAGGATCGTCGGTGTATTGTTCCAGATAGGCGCGGTCGGCCATGCCGTCACGGAACAGCACGTGCATCACCGCGCAGGCCAGCGCGCCGTCGGTGCCGGGCTTCAGCACCAGGCCGAGATCGGCCTGCTTCATCGTTGCATTTTCGTAGACGTCGATGACGACGATCTTGGCGCCGCGTTCCTTGCGCGCCTTGATGGCGTGGGTCATGACGTTGACCTGCGTGACCACGGCGTTGGTGCCCCAGATCACCACGCAGTCGGACTTCGCCATTTCGCGCGGGTCGGGGCCGCGCAGCGCGCCGGCGCCCATCATCCAGCCGGTCCAGGCCAGATTGGTGCAGATCGAGCCGAAGAAGCCGGAATATTTCTTGGCGTGCCTGAGCCGCTCGATGCCGTCGCGCTGCACCAGCCCCATCGTGCCGGCATAGTAATAGGGCCAGACCGTCTCCGAGCCGTATTTTGCCTCCGCCGCGATGAATTTTTCAGCGACCAGATTAAGCGCCGCCTCCCAGCTCGCTTCCTTCCAGGCACCCTCGCCCTTGGCGCCGGCCCGGATCAACGGCTTCAGCAGGCGGTCGGGATGATGGACGCGATCGGCGTAACGGGCGACCTTGGCGCAGATGACGCCGGCCGTATAGCTGTTGGCCTTGGCGCCATGGACGCGGCCGATGCGCCTGGCGTCGAGCAGCTCGACCTCGAGCGCGCAGGTCGAAGGGCAATCATGCGGACAGGCCGAATGGCCGATTTTGAGCTTGGCGTGCTGATTCATGGGAGCAAACTAGCTGGTTGATATGGCGACGTGTAGGGCCAGATGGGCGGGCCTACATCCCCCTCTGGGCTATTCGTCGGAAAGGCCGATCAAGTCCAAGAATGCATCAAAGTCCGGCGCAATGGGCCAAACGCTTTCGACAAGATCGATATTTGTCATGTCAAACGCAACGAGCGGATAAAGCCCCACTGTGCGTAGATCGAACGCAATCGCCTCGCCGCCCCCGTTGCTGCCGATAACGAAAAAACCCGGAAAGAACTCCTTGAATGTCCCCTGTTGCTCTATTTCGATCACCTCTTCCGCAGCGTGCAAGGCAAGCCATAGCGGCTGGACTGGCAGGGGGCCCTCACCACCGTTGCTGAAAGAGAGAAGGGCAACATAGCCTTCAGGCAGGACCAAAGGCCCCACGTCCCTGAGTTTCTCGATCGCTTCGTCTGACGCTCCATCTTTTTTGCGCCACTCCCGACCTTCAAGCATCTCATTCACCCCCTACGGCGAACCACGTGGGTATCCAGGAACGTACCCGGCCATGACCGCGACAGGCTTGAGCAACGCGTCGTAGGCGCGGCATCTCCCCCGCGAGGGGGGAGATTGCGCTCTCCCTACTCCGCCGTGCCTTCCTCGTACTCCGCCGACATCGACAGCCATTTTTCCTCATGGCCGGCCAGCTGTTGCGCAAGTTGTGAGCGCTCCTTGGCCAGCCTTGTCGCGGTCGAGGGGTCCTTTTCGTAGATGGCCGGGTTGGCGAGTTCGTCCTCGATCAGGTCGATGCGCTTGCGGAGGCGGTCCATCAGCGCTTCGGTGGCGCGGATTTCCTTGGCCAGCGGCTCGAAGGCGGCGCGGCGCGCGGCTGCGTCGCGGCGGCGGTCGGCCTTCGACGCCTTTTCCGCCTCGCGCTTGCCGCGGCGGTCGCCGGAGACGCCGGTAACCAGCGTCTTGTAATCCTCGAGATCGCCGTCATACGGATTAACCGCGCCGTCCTTGACCAGCCACAGCCGGTCGGCGGTCGCTTCGAGCAGATGGCGGTCGTGCGAGATCAGGATGACCGCGCCGGGAAAATCGTTCAGCGCATGGATCAGCGATTCACGGCTGTCGATATCAAGATGGTTGGTCGGCTCGTCGAGGATGAAAAGGTTCGGCCCCTCGAAGGCCGACAGGCCCATCAGGAGCCGCGCCTTTTCGCCGCCGGACAGATCCTTGGCGGCGGTGTTCATCTTTTCGGTGGTCAGGCCGAACTGGGCGACGCGGCCGCGCACCTTGGATTCCGGCGCATCCGGCATCAGCCGGCGGACATGCTCATAGGCGTTTTCGTCGGGCCTGAGGTCGTCGAGCTGGTGCTGGGCGAAGATTGCTACCTTGAGGCCGGGTGCCACCGTCATGCTGCCGGTCTCCGGCTTCAGCCGGCTGGCCAAAAGCTTGGCGAAAGTCGACTTGCCGTTGCCGTTGGCGCCGAGCAGCGCGATGCGATCGTCGGCATCGATGCGCAGCGTCATCTTCTTCAGGATCGGCTCGCCCTCGACATAGCCGACGTTGACGTTGTTCAGCGCAATGATCGGCGAGGCCACCGACTTCACCGGCTCCGGAAAGGAGAACGGCCGCACCGTGTCGTTCACGATCGCGGCGATCGGCTTCATCTTCTCCAACGCCTTGATGCGCGACTGCGCCTGCCTCGCCTTCGACGCCTTGGCGCGGAAGCGCTCGACAAAGGATTCCATGTGCTTGCGCGCGGCTTCCTGCTTGACGCGGCCCTTCTCCTGCAATTCGCGCTGCTCGGTGTATTGGCGCTCGAACTGGTCGTAGCCGCCGCGCCAGAAGGTCAGCTTCTTCTGGTCGAGATGGACGATCGAATTGACGGCGCGGTTGAGCAGGTCGCGATCGTGCGAAATCAGCAGCACGGTGTGCGGATATTTCGACACGTAGTTTTCCAGCCAGAGCGTGCCTTCGAGGTCGAGATAATTGGTCGGCTCGTCGAGCAGCAGCAGATCGGGCTCGGCAAACAACACGGCGGCCAGCGCGACGCGCATGCGCCAGCCACCGGAGAAGGACGAGGCCGGGCGCCGCTGCGCGGCATCGTCGAAGCCGAGGCCGGCGAGAATGGTGGCCGCGCGTGACTCGGCCGAGTGCGCATCGATATCGGCCAGCCGCATGTGGATGTCGGCGATGCGGTGCGGATCGGTCGCCGTCTTTTCCTCTTCGAGCAGTGCACTCCGTTCGAGGTCGGCCTTGAGCACGATCTCGATCAGCGGCTCCTCGGTGCCCGGCGCTTCCTGCGCCACCTGGCCGATGCGCGTGTTCTTGGGCAGGCTGATCGAGCCGGTCTCGGAGGCGAGGTCGCCGGTGATCGCCTTGAACAGGGTCGTCTTGCCGGTGCCGTTGCGGCCGACAAGGCCAGCCTTGCTACCGGCCGGCAAGGTCAGTGAGGCATGGTCGAGAAGCAGGCGTCCGGCCATGCGGAGCGAAAGGTCGTTGATGATCAGCATGGCCGGGCTTTTGCACGGGACAACCATGCTTCGCAAGGGCTTGAGCCCCGGTTCGCCGCATAAGCCGCGAAAACCGACAAAGCTGGTGATGTCGACCCGCGCGCCGCGACTTCCCGCAAAACGCAAAAAGAACCCGCTATCCTGAGGGGGGACAAGGAGAGCGGGCTCTTTCGTGAACGGCGGCCTTGGGAGCGTCCGATCGACATCCAAACACGCAGCAGCCTGGTTTGTTCCATGGGAAGAACGAACTATGTGATGAACAAACGCTGCTGTGGCCGGCAGGTTTGTCCACAGGGGTGTGCCGTCTGTACGCTATCGACCATGACGCTGCGGAAAGACTCGGCTATCCTTGGATGTGCGGCGGGCCTGATCTCCGCCTGGCCGGCGCCATCAGCTTCCTCCCAAGCGGCGCCGGCCACCTTCCTTGACCGGCGCCGCTTGCCCGATCGACGCCATTTGAGGCGGTCATTGTTTCGGCGGCGTGCCGGGCTGATCGCCGCCGGTCGTCGATTTCGGCACCGGATTCTTGTCGACCTGCGGGTTCTGATCGACCGTGTCGCCAGGGGCCTTGGTCGGCTGGATATTGTTGTCGCAACCCGCAACAGTCAGAGCTGCCATAAGCAGCAGGATTGAGCGCTTTTTCATCGCAGTCTCCTCTCGCCCGACAACGAGGCGTCGGCGATTTGGTTGCGCGTTCCTGCAGTCGCCAAGGGGCCTGGGAACAAAATGCCGCGTCTCCGGTTGCTCCACAATCAATGGAGGATGGCATGATCCGTCTGCTCATCGCCGGGGCAATCGTCTATGTTGCCTATCGCGTCGCCAAGAAAGTGATCGATGAGGTGCCCGACGATTTCGATCCGCTGCTGTTGCCACCGCCACAGGACGATCGCGAGGCGCTACGGCGGCAATCGGCAAGGATGGGCGTCGAGCCCGAGCGTTAGTCGACAAGCCTGCCCGCAAGGCTTCTTCGCTCACGGGGCCTATTCCGGCTCCGCAAACCGTTGCGAACAAAGCAGAAACGATGCTTGATGGGCGATGAACCTCGCCGCCCGTGATTCGTCCTTCCAGCCGGCCTATCTGGCGAAGCTCAACGCCGAGCAGAGGCTTGCCGTCGAACATGGCGACGGCAAGATCGCCGGGCCGTTGCTGGTGATTGCCGGCGCCGGCTCCGGCAAGACCAACACGCTGGCGCACCGGGTCGCGCATCTGATCGTCAGGGGTGCCGACCCGCGCCGCATCCTTTTGATGACATTTTCGCGCCGTGCCGCAGCGGAAATGGCCAAGCGGGTCGAGCGCATCGCCGGCGAGGTGCTGGGGCGCGATGCCTCGGTGATTACCGATGCGCTGAGCTGGGCCGGCACGTTCCACGGCATCGGCGCCAGGCTGCTGCGCGATTATGCGCTGGAGATCGGTCTCGATCCGGCCTTCACCATCCACGATCGCGAGGATTCCGCCGACCTGATGAACCTCGCCCGCCACGAGCTTGGGTTTTCAAAGACCGAAGCCCGCTTCCCGACCAAGGGCACCTGCCTGGCGATCTATTCGCGCGCCGTCAACGCACAGGCGCCGCTCGGCGAGGTGCTGGGTTCGGTGTTCCCGTGGTGCGCCGGCTGGGCCGAACAGCTGAAGCAATTGTTCGCCCGATATGTCGAGGCCAAGCAGGCGCAGAATGTGCTCGATTACGACGACCTGCTGCTCTACTGGGCGCAGATGGCCGGCGAGCCGGAAATCGCCGCGCATCTGGGTGCGCGTTTCGACCATGTGCTGGTCGATGAATACCAGGACACCAACCGGCTGCAGGCCTCGATCCTGACGGCCCTCAAGCCCGACGGATCGGGGCTGACGGTGGTCGGCGACGACGCGCAGTCGATCTATTCGTTCCGCGCCGCGGAAGTGCGCAATATCCTGGATTTTCCCAAGCAGTTCGCGCAGCCGGCGGAAGTCGTCATGCTGGAGCGCAATTACCGCTCGACCGAGACCATCCTGGCGGCCGCCAATGCGGTAATCGGCGAAGCGTCGGAACGTTTCACCAAAAATCTCTGGACCGAGCGCAAATCTGCGGAAAAGCCGAAGCTGGTCAGCGTGCGCGACGAGACCGAGCAGGCGAGCTATGTCTGCCAGGCGATACTCACCGAACGCGAGGCCGGCACTGTTCTCAAATCACAGGCGGTGCTGTTTCGCGCCTCGCACCATAGCGGCCCGCTGGAGATCGAGCTGACGCGCCGCAACATCCCCTTCGTCAAGTTCGGCGGGCTGAAATTTCTCGATGCAGCACACGTCAAGGACTTGCTGGCCGTACTGCGCTTTGCCGAAAACCCGCGCGACCGCGTCGCCGGCTTTCGCGTGCTGCAACTTCTGCCGGGCATCGGCCCTTCGGCCGCCAATGCGATCGTCGAGACCATGGCAAATTCGCTCGACGAGACGATGGGGCTTGCCCGCTATCGGCCGCCGCAGCGTGCCGCCGACGACTGGCCGGGCTTTGTCGCGCTCTATAGCGGCCTGCGCGCCGGCGCGCAAAAATGGCCGGCCGACATCGAACAGGTCAGGCTCTGGTACGAGCCGCATCTGGAACGTATCCACGAGGACGCAACGACGCGCCGGGCCGATCTCCTGCAGCTCGAGCAGATCGCTTCCGGCTATGCGTCGCGCGAGCGCTTCCTTACCGAGCTGACACTCGATCCGCCGGACGCGACCAGCGACGAGGCCGGCCCGCCACACCGCGACGAGGATTATCTGATCCTGTCGACGATCCATTCGGCCAAGGGCCAGGAGTGGAAGAACGTCTTCGTGCTCAACACCGTCGACGGCTGCATCCCGATCGATCTCGGCGTCGGCAGCAAGGAGGACGTCGACGAGGAGCGGCGGCTGCTCTACGTGGCGATGACGCGGGCCAAGGACAGCCTGCACCTGGTCATGCCGCATCGCTTTTTCGTCCATGGCCAGGCGGCGCGCGGCGACCGCCATGTCTATGCCTCGCGCACGCGCTTCATCCCGCGCTCTATCCTCGGCGCCTTCGAGCAGGTGGCATGGGCCAGCGTCCAGGCCAGAGACGATCCGCGCCGACAGCCGCAGGTGCGTGTCGACCTCGGCGCCCGCATGCGCGGCATGTGGAAATAGGCACCTGCCTCGACGTCGGCGCTGCTCGCCCGGCGACCGCTCCCGGAGCCGGCGAAAAAACAATCCCGGCAACATGGAACCTCGCGCCGTGATCCGCGTTTCTGCCCGACCCCCAGACCGGAGAACGGCGTCCGCCGTGACCTCCGCCCATTCGAGAGGCCAGAATGCACGACAGGACGTTTTCCACCCCGGTCGCCCTAACCGTTGGCGCCGGCTACAAGCGTACGATCGCTTCGTTCTCCGAGATGCACGAATTCCTGACCGAGTTCCCGCCTTCGCGCCGCCGGCTGAGCTATGGCGCCGCGGTGAAGGCCTGCGAGGCGGCACGTGCCGGCGATATCTCGGCCGAAGCGGCACGCGACGCCCTGATCACCTTTGCCGTAACGGCAGGCATCCTCTGGTCGGCCGCCCAGCCGGCGGTCTCGGTCAAGCCGGTCGCCCGGGGCCTCGGCGGCTACGCCGCCTGACAGAAACGACCATCAATGGACCGTCATCGGGCCGCCGCCCGGCGGGTCGCCCGCTGCCGCGGTTTCGAAACTGACCTGATCGCGGCCGTTCGATTTGGCCTTGTAAAGGTGCTTGTCCGCCACCACGAACATCTCGGCGTAGGTGGTCGGCCCGCTGAAGGCGACGCCGCCGATGCTGACCGAGAGAGGACAGGGCCGGCCGCCAGGCGAGAACTCCGCCTCACGGACGCGCCGGCGAATTGTCTCCGCCACCAGCCAGGACTGCGAAGGATCTGCGCCGGGAAGGAAAACCGCAAATTCCTCGCCGCCGATCCGGCCGACGATGTCGGCGCCGCGCAGCTGGCCCTGGATTGTCCTGGCGATCAGCTTGAGCGCCTGGTCTCCGCAGTCGTGGCCGAGGCGGTCGTTGACGGATTTGAAATGGTCGGCATCGACGATCAGCAAGGCTCCGGCATTTACGACGGAATGGCTGCGGGCCTGTTCGAGATAGGCCTCGACGAGCATGGAAAATGCACCCCGGTTGAATACCGCCGTCAGGCTGTCGGTCGCCGCGACGACGGCCAGTACCTTCTGCGCGATCGCCAGCTGGCGCATTTTCCACATGAGGAAGAAGAAGAACGAGCTGGCCAGGACAAGCGGCAGCAGCAGGTCTGTGAGCTGCGCCCGCCACAGCGCTTCCGGCGACAAATACGGGAAATTGAAGGAATCGACGAGGAATGCGGCTGCAATGCAGACTGCCGTGCCCGCGACGGTAACCGCCACGACCCTGCCCCAGCTCGTCGGGGACAAATCGATCTGCATGCTTTTGCTCCTGCTTCAGCCGGCTACCTTGAAGCAACAGCGCAAACGAAGTCCTAAGACTTTGCTTCAATTCGATCGCAGTCGAAGCGAAACCAGCCGTCGAGATGGCGGCCAGATAAGGAGATCGGTCCTAAATCAGCTGCCGTCTGATGCTCATCCGGGTGACCGCGGTCACAAGAATGGCGCCGATCATGAAATAGATGGTCGCGACAATGTCGCCCTGGTGGAAATAATAACCGGAGTTGAGAAGCGCCAGGACCACGGCGAAGAACGCCACGAGGCGCAAGGGTTCATTGGGCATGCGTGCCAATTCTCGCTGTTGCTGCTGAATGCTGCTGAAGCGGCCGCCCTCACGACCGTCCGCTCCATAAAATGTTTCGGCGCGTTTTGCAATCTCGGCAGATTGTCCTCTATCCACCGTCCGCGTCACCAGCCGCCCCAGATTCAGGCGAAAGCCCTGCCCTCCTCGCTGCGCTGGAACATCGTCAGGTCCAGTCCGAGGCTTGGCTTGCCCAGAATGGTCAGGATCGCATGCGCCTGGCCGCGGTGGTGGGTCTGGTGGTTGAAGAAGTGGTCGAGCGCCGGCGCCAGCCGCTGCGAGACGGTGCGCATATCCGAGACGGTCATGTAGGAGAAGCGGCCCGACAGCGCCTTGTCGCTCAGGCCGTCGACCCAGTCGATGATCCGTTTGTCCTCGGCCTCGCGCGCCAGCCGCAAGCCTGGCAAGGCGCGGTGCAGGACCGTGTCGAGCCTTGCCGGCGCGTCGCCCTCGCCGGTGAAGCGTTTCATCCAGATACGGTCGGCTGCCAGGAGGTGGTTGAGCGTTCCCATCATAGAACCGAAGAAGACGCCGACATTGCGGTCGAACTCTTCCTCGTCGAGATCGGCGGCGGCATCGTAGATGCGGCCGTTGGCCCATTGATTGTAGGCCGCAAACATCCTGAAATGCTGTTTCATTTTCTCTCGACCTGCGAGACCCCCTGCGCGGGTCTGTTTCGGGCATAGTTAGACTGCAAGGACGCTGCCGCCAATGACCATTCTGCTCTATGACCTTGTCGGACGCGATGCCGCCCGCCCATTCAGCCCACATTGCTGGAAGGCGGCGATGGCGCTGGCCCACAAAGGGCTCGACATCACCAGCGTGCCGACCCGTTTCCTTGAAGTGCCGAAGGTGGAAGGCGGCGTCTCGAAGCTCGTTCCGGTGATCCGCGACGGCGAGACGGTGGTCGCCGATTCCTTCGCCATCGCGCTCTATCTCGAGGAGACCTATCCCGAGCGGCCGACGTTGTTTTCCGGCGACGGCGGCAAGGCGACGGCGCGCTTCATCGAACGCTGGTCGCAGCTGACCATCCATCCCTACGTCACCACCGCTGCGATACTGGACCTGCACGCTATGCAGGACGAGGCGAACGCCGCCTATTTCCGGCAGAACCGCGAGCAGCGCTTCGGCAAGCCCCTGGAGGCGGTTTACGCCACCCGCGACGCCGGGCTCGCCGGCTTCCGCGCCTCGCTGGAGCCGCTGCGCTCGATGCTTGGCTATCAGCCCTTCATCGGCGGCCGGTCGCCGCTATTTGCCGACTACATCGTTTTCGGCGCGCTGCAATGGGCGCGCATCGCCACGCCCTACCGGCTGCTCGACGACAGCGACGTCGTGGCGCAATGGTTCGAACGATGCCTCGATCTGCATGGCGGCCTCGGCCGCAACGTCGCGGCGGCAGCGATCGCCCCGCTCGAGAGTTGAAATCGGCAGTTTTTATCGGAGGCGCCACATTTTGTTCTTGCTTTGTGCCGGCAGCTATGCTACTAATCTCGATATGGTGATGATTCGCACCGACGCCCGCCCGGCCTGCCGAGGCGGGTTTTGTTTTGCCGATCGAGGTCCAACGGCGTTGCCGGCAGGGATGTCGTCCGGCCTTAGCTGCAAGTTGCCAGCCGGCGAAATGCGACAATGCGGGTAGACGAAGTGTCGCTCGAAGCGCCTCATCAGTGCCTGGATCGAAGCAAACAAGACGAACATCCGGCGAACCGGGCAATCACAACAAAGGCAGCGCGCCATGACGGCAAACCCAGAGTTCCCGGCCGATTTTCGCGCTGCGCTCGCCAACCTTTTCCTGTGGCGGCGCGACGTCAGGCGGTTCAAGCCGACGCCGCTCCCCGATGGAGCGCTGGAGCGGCTGCTCGAGCTTGCCAGCGCCGCGCCGTCCGTCGGGCTGAGCCAGCCCTGGCGCTTCGTCGTCGCCGAGAGCGAAGCATGCCGCGCCGCCGTCAGGGCCTGCTTCGAGCGCTGCAACGCGGAGGCACTCCAAACCTTTTGCGGTGAACGCGCCGCCCTGTATTCGCGCCTGAAGCTTGCCGGCCTGAATGAGGCGCCCTGCCAGCTTGCGGTTTTCGCCGACCGCGCAACCGAGCAAGGGCATGGGCTCGGCCGCCAGACCATGCCGGCCACCATAGACTATTCGGCTGTCATGGCGGTCCACACGATGTGGCTGGCGGCGCGGGCCGAAGGAATAGGCATGGGCTGGGTCTCGATCCTCGATCCGGCGGAGATGGCGACGATCCTGGATGTGCCGCCGGAGTGGACGCTGATCGGTTACTTCTGCATCGGCTATCCCTCGGAGGAACACAGCGTGCCGGAACTGGAACGGGAAGGCTGGGAAACCCGGCGGCCGTCTATCGTGACAAGGCGGTAGTGGAATGGCGGCGCTGCGCGGGGAAGAATGACTCCTCCCTGCAGGGCTGTGGATGTCATGGATGGTTTCGCCGATCGTCAGCATTGCCAGCAAGACACACCATGGCAAAGCCAGTCGTGACGGGCTTGACCTGAGGGAAGGGCATAGAATGTTTCGCTACGACATGCAGGCCGAGATCTGGGTCTATCCGGGCAAGGGCGGCTGGCATTTCGTGACGCTGCCGCCGGAGCTTGGAGCCCGGATCAAGACGGCGATGGTGGGGATGGCAAGGCCCTGGGGCTCGCTTGGCGTGGAAGCCGTCATCGGCCAGACCAGATGGCGGACATCGCTGTTTCCCGACCAGAAATCCGGCAGCCTGCTCTTGCCGATCAAGACCGCGGTGCGGGTCCGCGAAGGCCTCGGGGCTGGCGACACGGCCAACCTGACGATCGAGATGCAGTTATGACGACGTTGGGTCAGGCTGACGACGACGCGCTATAGCCCAGTCGGTCGGATCCAAAGTGGGTACCGGTTGTCGGAAAATCCGATGCTCAACAAAAAGATGAGCGGCGGCATGGTTCGACTTGAAAGTCCGCTGCCCAGCGCAGAAATGCGCGCTGCACCGGCCTCCCCTTGGCAAGCCGGCGGGCGGCTTGTATAGAGCCCGCCACCCTCAATTCCACTCTCCATCACAAGGACGATCCCATGGCGCTCGAACGCACTTTTTCCATGATCAAGCCGGACGCGACCCGTCGCAACCTCACCGGCGCTATCACCAAGATACTGGAAGATGCCGGCCTGCGCGTCGTCGCTTCGCGCCGGGTGTGGATGAGCCGCCGCGAGGCGGAAGGTTTCTATGCCGTCCACAAGGAGCGTCCGTTCTTCGGCGAGCTGGTCGAATCCATGTCGTCGGGCCCGACAGTCGTGCAAGTACTGGAAGGCGAGAACGCCATTGCCAAGAACCGCGAAGTGATGGGCGCCACCAATCCGGCAAGCGCCGCCGAAGGCACCATCCGCAAGCTGCACGCGCTGTCGATCGGCGAGAATTCCGTACATGGTTCCGATGCGCCGGAAACCGCCGCGCAGGAGATCAAATACTGGTTCTCGGACACCGAGATCGTCGGCTGAGCCGGCATCCCGAACCCCATCAAAGAGGCCGGCGCAACGCCGCCTTTTTTGCTAAAGCGCGTCGCGTTCGACCGGCCTCTTGCGATGCAATTTAGGTTTCTTTTCCTAATTATATACTTGACGTACCAAGCGGATTTTGCGATAACGAATTAGGGAGTTACCGCAATGTTCGACCTGACCAACGAAATTTACCACGACGCTGACAAGGCTCGCGAGCATTTGGAGGCCATTCATTGGCCGCATGGCCCGTTCTGCCCTCATTGCGGCAATGCCAATCCTGAGCGCATTACCAAGCTTATGGGCAAGTCCACACGTCCCGGCGTCTATAAGTGCAACGAATGCCGCTTGCCGTTCTCGGTCACGGTCGGCACTGTATTCGAGCGTTCCAAGATCGGCTTGCACAAGTGGGTGCTGGCCTCGCATCTCTACGCTTCGTCCAAAAAAGGCATGAGCGCGCACCAGCTTCACCGCATGCTTGGCGTCACCTACAAAACCGCTTGGTTCATGGCGCACCGCATCCGCGAAGCCATGAAAGAGGATGTTGCTTCTGCTGGTCCTATCGGGGGCAACGGCAAGACTGTTGAGGCGGACGAACCCTACATCGGAAAGCGCGAGACGCCTCGCGTATCAGCCCAACGTAAGGGTCGTCCCTTCACCAAGAAGGGCAAGGGCGGTGGTCGCGAAAAGCGCATCGTCGTCGGCTGGTCGAGCGCGGCGGCAAGGCTCGCATGTTCCATTTGAACGACGCCACCAAGGCGACCGTCAGTGACGTGCTGGTGCGCAACGTATCGCGCGATACCATCCTCTACACCGATGCGTCGAACCTCTACACGGAGACTGGCGGCGAGTTCGCTACCCACAAGACCACGAAGCATTCAGACGGCGAATATGTCCGCTACGAGGACGGGATCGCATCCATTCGAACACCATTGAGAACGTGTTCTCAGTCTTCAAGCGCGGCATGATCGGCGTCTATCAGCATTGCGGCGAAGCCCATTTGCACCGCTACCTTGCCGAGTTCGATTTCCGCTACAATCGTCGCACGGCGCTGAAAGTCTCAGATGCAGAACGCGCCGAAGACTTGCTTCGCATGGCCCGCGACAAGCGTTTGACCTGTCGGCGGATTGGTGAAGCCGATCACGCCTAAGCAGAAGGCGAGGAAGCTAATGCATCTGCGTAAGAAGCTTAAGCCCTGAGGCCATCCAGCCGAATTTGCATTGATGCTTGTGAAACTTGGAAGACGCGCGCCAGTGCGCCCGCGTCCCCTCCCAGCAAGTCTCGTTGCTTTTTCACCAAGCGGATTGGCATCAAAATATCTGCCGCCATCTTGTTCGCTTGCACCTCATAAACATCGCTCAACGAACTGCGGTACATCGTGTCATCTATGATGCCGCTCTCGATCAAATCACGATGAAGCGCGAAATGTGCGATTTCATGCGCCAATGTGAACCTCTGTCGGTTCGGATGCTGAGTGGAATTGATAAAGATTGAGTATCCGGAATGGCTTCGACCATCACGAATTATCTGGCCGGCGACATCGGATCCAAGATTGACATAGGAAATGCGCAAGCCTAGGTCGGCGCAAATCCTATCCAGAGGCACTGGCGGCTTGTTTTGGTACCTCGCTATTACCTCAAAGGGTTCCATTGCGCCCTTGAATCATGCTTGGTCCTCATTGTCGAGCGCCTGAACAATCTCTGCGGCCTGTTCGTCTGTGGTTGTAGAGGCCGGGACTTCCCGCGCGACTCGCGCGGCTACAGACGATGCCACTTCCGTCGCTACTCTTCGAGCCGCATCTTCAGCGACCGTACGGGCCTCCGTCCGGGAGGCATGTATGGCAGCTTCCTTAATCTGTCCGTACCCAAAGATTGCGAGAATGCCCGCCATAACACCGACGCCAGTTACTACCAGGCTAGCCGCCGTCAATAGCACCGATGACAATTCGAGGCCGCCATCGAAAACGATAAAGCCCTTGTCATGAAGTATCTCAATGACAAGGGCAAAAATAACAATGACCAGAAAAATACTCAGCGCCTGCAATCTCATAATTTTATAGCATTGCTTACGAAGCTGGTTTTTGCAACCTCTTGCGTCTGGTTGCGACTTTTGGCTTTTGGTCTTTTGATGGGGCCGACTCGCCGTGCGGCTTCGGCGGTGTTTTCAACAGGCGGCGCAATACCTCGTCGCCCTTTTCCTGGTCTTTGTCTTTTGAGGTTTCCGGCATGAGTGACAATAAACCTTATTTGCCCGCGCGTGATCTGAAAGTGGAACGCGCTGTTGGTCGCTTCATCTTCGCATGGGGAGCGCTGGAGCGCGAGATAGACGAAGCGATCCACGACCTATTATTTACCAATCTGAGAACGGGCATGATTGTCACAGCCAATCTCGCTATGCGCGCCAAATTGGATTTAGTGCACGCTCTTTTTGAAACGCTGCGATCTGACGATGATTCAGTCTGGCATCCCATTTCGGGTGACTGGGAAGATCGCTTTGACAAACTCGTGAATATGACAGCCAAGGCCAACGCTGAATCTCGCATCTCGATTGTTCACAGCCAGCCCATGGCAATTAAGCTGGATAAAGGAGACCAGCCAATTTGGCTGCGCATGGCAGCAAGGAAAGGCGGCTTGCGCGGCTCAGGCGTAAGCTACACCAAGTCCTATTTGGACAGGCAAACACAAACAGTTGTCGATCTCATTCATGAGTGGGCAACAGCACGCGTCCACTGGAAATCTGCGGTTCAGGCAATCCGCAGTGCTGATGCAGATGAGTGGCTAGGTCGCACACCAGACGATCAAGATCACCTGACCCTCCAGCTTCAATCCAGTCACGGTTCTCCGAAAGCCACTCCGAAACCAAAGCAGCAGAAGAAGCCAAAACGTCGGGCGTAAGGCACCCCACAAACTCATGATCTCTTTCCGGCCTGTCACGCTCGCGAATCATAGGAAAATTTCCCTTAGTACGTCAAGTATATAATGGGGTTTCTTGTCTTGATGCATGTCGTTATCGCAAAACCGCTGCACAGTTTTGCGCGACATGCAGTAGCGGACATTTTCAGCTTCAGGCTCCTCGACGGGTCACGGGTGCGTTAAGCTCGGAGGGGCGGATCAAACGCGGTCCCGACAATGGAGCCGACCAGGCCATGACCAGCACCATTCCCGGTTTCTTCCAAGGCACCGAAATGCCAACCGGCGGCTGGTGGGAAGCGCTGTGGCCCGAGCCCGCCAGCGTCCTGGCGGCGGTCGGCATGAAGCCCGGCACGGACGTGGTCGATCTCTGCTGCGGCGACGGCTGGTTCACGCTGCCAATCGCCAGGGTCGCCCGTCATGTGATCGCTATCGACATCGATGCCGATCTGCTCGAAGTCGCCAGGCGGCGGCTGGCCGAAGGAGGCGCTGGCAATTGCGAGTTTTTGGCGGGCGACGCCTATGACCTTGCCAGGCTGGTGCCTCAAACCGTCGACTTCGTCTTTATCGCCAACGCTTTCCACGGCGTTCCGGATCGGCCGCGGCTTGCCCGCGCCGTGCGCGCGACGCTTGGCCCTGCGGGTCGTTTTGCCATCGTCAACTGGCACCAGTATCCGCGCGAGCAAACCACGGTCCTGGGCGAGCCGCGCGGGCCAAAGACCGAGCTGAGGCTGTCACCCGAACAGACCACCGCGTCGGTGGAAGCGAGCGGGTTCAAGCTCGCCGAGCTGGTTGATGTGCCGCCCTATCACTATGGCGCGGTATTCAAACTCGCGACGAATTGAGAAATATCGCATGAGATGCGGCATCGTCGCCCGATACATGTCGCCCGCCGCCCCCTAGCGGCGGGTTCTGCCGGTCTATTTCGCCTGGCGTTCCTTCACGTTCGCATGTTCATTCGCCGCTGGCGTGTCGGTAGACGGGGTCTTGGTCTCTTCACCTGAAAACGGGCTGCCCTGCCCCGGTGCGAGATCGCCGCTATGGCCGGCCTTGTTGGTCTGGAACGGTTGGCTGTCCGCTTTGAGACCGTGGTCAAGAGCATTGACGAGATGGTCGTCCGCCTTGGCAAGGCCGGTAAAGGCAAGGAGCGATGCACCGGTGGCAGCAAGGATAAGCGTGTGCGTTTTCATGTCTGGACTCCTTTGAGTTAAGGCCAGAACGAGCCGCAGCCATTCTGGCGGCTTCAACGAAGGGACAACGTCCCTTTTGCCTTACCCGCCATTTTTATGTGGAACTAACGCGCCCTCTGCCCGGCCTATTCCCGCTGAAACACAATGTGATCGGCATGCAGCTGCCGCAGAGAGTAATCGGCTTGGGTGATGCGCTAGCTCGCGGCGTTGAAGCGCAGAATGTCGCGGCCGCCGCTGTCAATGATGACAAGCTTGCCGGTGTCGACGTGGTAGGATGCCGCCTTGGCCAGCGCCTCGAACAGCGCCTTTTCCTCGGCCATGACCTGAGGCGCGCAGGCCTTGAAGGTCGAGCCGATGTCGCTGATGGCGATCGTCGAGCCATCTACCCTGGCGGTGGCGAAATAGACGTTGCAAGGGCCGCTGCCGCCGGCCTTGCCGGCTTCGCTGATGCGGAATGTCGCCCGCGGCTCGGCAATCACGCCGACACCGTCGATATATTCGACCAGCCAGCTTTGGCCGAACACCGAAGCTGCCGCCGGCGCATCGCTCGGCGCCGCCATTTTCAGCATGATGGTCTGTGGCGCGGGTCGACCTGATAGCGCGTATCGGTGGCGAATAGCAGCCGGTCATCGACAGTGATGCGCGCCTGCAGCGCGTAGGTCATATCAGGCCGGATCACCTGCGGATCGAAGCTGATCTCGAACTTGATCGGCACCTGGCCGGCCGGCACCACCTTGCGCTCACCGATGATTGCGGCCGGCGCGTCGGCCAGCGACACGTCGGCAAGCTGCACGGAAAGCACGGCATTGGGCGGCAGCGCGATGCGCTCGCGATACATCACCTCGCCCTTGAGGGACCTTTCGGCAGCCACGGAACGATCCGGGACGGCCAGGATGCCGACGGCCAGCGGCACCAGTCCGAAGATGAAGAACTCGGCGATCCTGTCCAGCATGATCCTGCTCCCCTTCCGGCCAAAGATCTCGCAGGATTGCGGTCAATGAATGGCTGGCGGGGTATGGGCATGGCTGTCCAGGGATTTTATTTGGACGGCGGCTGCTTCCAGCGCCCCGCCGCCTTGTCGTCGGCTTCCTTGGCTTCGACCCAGCCGGCTTCGGAACCGTCGCTATGGTGTTCCTTTTTCCAGAACGGCGCCCGTGATTTCAAATAATCCATCAGGAAATTCGCGGCCTCGAACGCCGCCTGCCGGTGGGCGGAAGCCGACACCACCAGCACGATGTTTTCGCCCGGCGCGATCTTGCCGTGGCGATGGATGACGGTGAGCCCCTGCAGCGGCCAGCGCTCGATTGCCTCGCCGGCGATGCGGGATATCTCGGCTTCGGCCATGCCGGGATAATGTTCGAGCTCGAGCGCGGAGAGCCTGCCTTGCTCGTCGCGGCAAAGGCCGGAGAAGGTCACCACAGCGCCGATGTCCTTGCGACCCCTGGTCAGCCTGGCGATCTCGGCGGCGACGTCGAAATCCTCAGCCTGGATGCGCACGACGGGCACCACCGCGGACATGGTTCAGCCACCGGTCATCGGCGGGAACAGCGCGATCTCGCGCGCGCCGGCAATTTTCTCGCGGTGCTCGACATGTTCCTGGTTGATGGCGACGCGGATCACGTCAGGATATTGCAGCGCGTTCTCGTACTCCTCGCCGCGCGATTTCAGCCAGCGCAACAGGTCGGCGACCGTTTCGATGCCGGCCGGCAGTTCGACCTCTTCCTCCGGTCTGCCGATCCGCTCGCGCACCCAGGCGAAATAGATGAGCTTCGTCGACATTTTATTCATCCATGATGTGCTTGAGGCCGGCGCGGAAATAGTCGTAGCCGGTGTAGAGCGTCACCAGGGCTGCGATCCACAGCAGCACCAGCCCGGTCTGGGTGGTCAGCGGGAAGATCTTGTCGCCGGCGGGACCTGCCAGCAGGAAGGCGATGGCGATCATCTGGATGGTGGTCTTCCATTTGGCGAGCTGCGTCACCGGCACCGAGACCTTCAAGGCCGCCAGATATTCGCGCAGGCCCGAGACCAGGATCTCGCGGCACAGGATGATGATCGCCGCCCATAGCGACCAGCCGGCGATGCCGGCATGGCGGTCGGTGTCGGCGGCAAGCAGCAGCAGGCAAGTGGCGACCAGCAGCTTGTCGGCGATCGGGTCGAGCATCTTGCCGATGTTGGAGGTCTGCTGCCAGGCGCGCGCCAGATAGCCGTCGAAGTAATCGGTGATCGAGGCGAGCAGGAAAATGATGAGCGCCGACCAGCGCGCGAAGTCGCTCGATTTCAGATGGCCTTCCAGGAAGAAGCACAGCACCACCAGCGGCACCGCCAGGATGCGGGCGTAGGTGAGCATGTTGGGCAGGTTGAACGCGCGCTGGGACATGTTTTGGGAACTCTTTCTGCCTGCTTAGTCAAATCAGAAGCGAATGTGGGGGGTCAACAGGCCAGAATCGATTAGCCAGCCGAAATATCGGCAATAGGTCTTAGCTCTCGTGAAAATGATTGTAGACCAATTTCGCCACCTGCTCCGAAATGCCGTCGACCTTGACCAGGTCCTCGACGGCGGCACGGCTGACCGCCTTGGCCGTACCGAAATGCATCAGCAGCGCGCGCTTGCGGCCGGGGCCGATGCCGCTGATCTCGTCGAGCGGGCTCTTGACCATCTCCTTCTTGCGGCGGGCGCGGTGCGAACCGATGGCGAAGCGATGGACCTCGTCGCGCAGCCGCTGCACGAAATAGAGCACCGGATCGCGAACGGGCAGCGAGAATGGGGCCTTGCCCTTGACGAAGAAGCGTTCGCGGCCGGCATCGCGGTCCTGACCCTTGGCGATGCCGATGGCCACGACGCGGTCCTCGATGCCGAGATCGGCGAGAATCTTGCGCACCGCCGTCATCTGGCCCTGGCCGCCGTCGATGAGGATGACGTCGGGCCAGGCGGGGAAGGCGCCCGCGTCCTCGATATCGTCGCCCGGTTCGGTAGGGCTCGCCTCGTCCGCGCCCTCGGTTTGCGGGGCGTCACCATGTTCCTTCAACAGCCGCGAGAAGCGCCGCTGCATCACCTCGCGCATCATGCCGAAATCGTCGCCCGGCGTGATCTCGGTCGAGCGGATGTTGAACTTTCGATACTGGTTCTTCACAAAACCTTCCGGCCCGGCGACGACCATGGCGCCGACGGCGTTGGTGCCCATGATGTGCGAGTTGTCATAGACCTCGATGCGCACCGGCGGTTTTTCCAGGCCGAAGGTCTCAGCAAAGCCAGTGAGCAGCCGCGCCTGGGTCGAGGTTTCGGCGAGCCGCCGGCCGAGCGCCTCGCGCGCGTTCTGCAGCGCGTTGTCGGTCAGGTCCTTCTTCTCGCCGCGCTGCGGCACGGAGATTGACACCTTGCGGCCGGCGCGGGTGGAGAGGGCCTCCGCCAGCAATTCCTGGTCCTCGACGCCATGCGACAACAGCATGGTGCGCGGCGTCGGCTTGTCGTCGTAGAACTGCGCCAGGAACGATCCCAGCACCTCGCCGGCTTCGAGCGCCGGATCGGCCTTGGGAAAATACGCGCGGTTGCCCCAGTTCTGGCCGGTGCGGAAGAAGAACACCTGGATGCAGACCTGGCCGCCCTCCTGATGGATGGCGAAGACATCGGCCTCGTCGACGGTCTGCGGATTGATGCCTTGATGGCTCTGCACATGCGACAGCGCCGCCAGCCGATCGCGGTAGATGGCGGCGCGTTCGAAATCGAGGTTCTCCGAAGCCTGCTGCATGGCGGCGGAGATCTCCGTCTTCACCTTCTGGCTGCGGCCGGAGAGAGAATCCTTCGCCTCGGCGACAAGCCTTGCATAGTCGCCGTGCGAGATTTCGCCGGTGCACGGGCCGGCGCAGCGCTTGATCTGGAACAAAAGGCAAGGCCGGGTGCGGTTCTCGTAGAAGGAGTCGGTGCAGCTCCTGAGCAGGAAGGCGCGCTGCAGCGAGTTGATGGTACGGCCAACTGCGCCGGCCGAGGCGAAGGGGCCGAAATAGTCGCCCTTGCGCGAGCGCGCGCCGCGGTGCTTGTAAATACCGGGCGAGACATGGTCGCCGGTCAACAGGATATAGGGGAACGACTTGTCGTCGCGCATCAGCACGTTGAAGCGTGGCCGCAAGCGCTTGATGAGGTTGGCTTCAAGCAGCAGCGCTTCGATCTCGGTGCGGGTGACGACGAACTCCATCGTCGATGTCTCGCGCACCATGCGGCCGATACGGCTGGTGTGGAACCGGCCTTGCGCGTAGCTGGTGACCCGCTTCTTCAGGCTGCGTGCCTTGCCGACATAGAGCACGTCGCCGGCGGCATTCATCATGCGGTAGACGCCGGGCGCATTGGGCAGCCGCTTTACCAGCGTCTGGATCACCTCGGCGCCGACCATGCCGTCGGCGTCGCCGGCATGCGGGGTCCAGTCGATGGCGGTGAAGGTAACGTCCGGACCGCTGGCTGCGGGCTCGACGACCTCCTCGGCCGCCTCGTCCTCGAGGTCGATTTCGGGCGGCAGGTCGTCGGCGCCACCGCGCGTTTTTTGTTTCTGGTCCATGGGGCTCATTCCGTCATGCCTGTCACATCGGGCGTCTGCCATGCAAGATGCTGGCCGCCGTCAAGCGCGATCATCTGGCCGGTGACCGAGCGTGCCGCCCAGAGATAACGGATAGTGGCACCGAATTCCGGCAATTCCGGGCCGCGTTTCAGGATCAGCCCGGCAATCTGAGCATCGAAATCGCTGTCGTGCTGGCGCGTGTTCTTCAAGGTCGGGCCAGGACCAATGGCGTTGACACGGATGCGGGGACCCAGCGCCTGCGCCATCATCTCGGTCGCCGCCCACAACGTCGACTTCGACAGCGCATAGGAGAAATAACGCGGCGTCGGCCGCCAGACGCGCTGATCGATCATGTTGACGATCAGCCCCTCACTGTTCTGCGGCAAGGCCCGGGCGAAAGTCTGTGCCAACAGCGCCGGCGCCTTGACGTGCATGGCGAAATGGCGATCCCAGGCCGGCCAGTCGAAATCCTCAACGCTGTCGTGCTCGAACAGCGAGGCGTTGTTGACCAGCAGCGACACCGGCCCGAGCGCCGCCGCCGCGCGACCGACCAGGTTGCTGACGGCGTCCATCTCGGTCAGGTCGGCAGCAATCACTGCGGCCCGGCCATGTCGACCAAAATGACCACTGTTGATTTCGGCCGCCAGTGCCTCCGCCTCGGCCAGCGAGCGATTGCAGTGAATGGCGACGGCAAAACCATGCGCGGCAAGATCTTCGACGATCGCCCTGCCGATCCGTTTCGCACCGCCCGTCACCAGTGCCGTCGCGGCGACCTTGCTCATCTGTCAATCCTTAATCCGATGCCGATTCCGGCCTGCCGGGATCGCGCCGGCAAATTATGGCCCGCCAAGCGTTAAATCCCATTTCCACCTGGGGCAGGATTGTGGCAAAGTGCCCGGTGGGCGTTTTGGCTCGACCGGAATTCGGGCCAGCCCGCCCGCAATATAGGGCTCTGGAGCCCTTACACCAAGCCGTGTGCAGTGCAGCACGGCGAACCTGCTGACATTCGCTGTTGCGAAGATGCAACGTCAAGGTTCTGCCTCATTCGTGCCAGGGAATGACCCAAGTTCAGGTTCGCTTCAGCCGCATTTCGACACGACATTTGGAACCGTTGAACGCCGGATCCGTTTCATCCCCCGGACGGGTTGAGGGCGCTCATAAACAACAAGCCTGTGTCCTGTGGCTTAAGGAGTAAAGAACAATGCAAGCCAATCTTAAATTTGCGCGACCGCTCGCGGTGGCGTTTGGGCTGTTCGCCCTCGGCGGAACCGCCTATGCCGCGGACGTGGTTCAGGAAGAGCCGCCGGCACCTGCCCCGATCGCAGAACTTCCGGTCGCATCCTGGGCCGGTCCCTATGCCGGTGTGAGCGTCGGCTACGGCTTCGCCGGCCACGCCAAAGCCAAAGACATTGGTGTCGACGTCGACACCAAGGGTTTTGTCGGCGGCGTCTTCGGCGGCTATAACTGGCAGCAGGAGAACTTCGTCTACGGTGCCGAAGCCGATATCGGCTACAACGGCGTCAAGGGCGACGATGCCGGCATCGAGGCCAAGGGTGGCTTCGACGGCTCGCTGCGTGCCCGCCTCGGCTACGCTGTCACCCCGGACATCCTGCTCTACGGCACCGCCGGTGGCGCGCTGAAGAACCAGAAGATTGAAGCTGCCGGCGTAAGCGATACCAACACGCAGTTTGGCTGGACAGCCGGCGTCGGTACCGACATCAAGATCACCGACAATGTGTTCGGCCGTGTCGAGTATCGTTACACGGACTTCGGCAGGAAGGACTTCGACGGTATCGGCAAGGTCAAGTCGACCGACAATCGCGTCACTTTCGGCGTCGGTATGAAGTTCTAAGTCGTCCAAGCCACGACACGAAAAAGCCGGGCCTCGCGCCCGGCTTTTTTTGTGGCACCGGTTGGGGCCGCCCGCCCTCAAGCCGGGATGGCGGGCTTCAGCTCCGGGAATTTCTCGTCGAAGCGTGCCGCCCAGCGCGTCAGCCGGCCGCGGCCCTTTTCCCATTTTCCAGCGAAGCGCAGCGAGAGATAGCCGAGGCAGGCGCGCAATGCGATCTGGCCGAGGGTGATTTTCTTCGGCAGCTTCGGCGGGTTTGCGTTGAGCAGATCGAGCGCGTCCGAAATCTTCGTCCACTGGCGCTCGAGCCAAGGCTGGTAGACCATCTCTTCCGGCCGTGTGCGCCGCTCGTAGACCATCGACAGCGCGCAGTCGCAGATGCCGTCGGCCAATGCCTCCAGCACCTCCGCCTCGAGGCGCTTGTCGGGATTGCGCGGAAACAATGCGTTCTTCGACATCCGGTTGAGATGCTGGGTGATGGCGCGGCTGTCATGGACCGAGCGGCCGTCGTCGAGCACCAGCACCGGGATCTTGCCGAGCGGATTGGCGCCGATCAGCGCGGCCGGTCTTTCCTCGGTCTTTATCGGCACGAGATCGACGGCGATGCCGGCATGAAGTGCTGCCATGCGCACCTTGGAACTGTAGGGAGAAGTAGACGCGTAGAGCAGTCTGGGCATTGTCGATTCCTGTTTGCCGGCTACAGCTCCATATGCCCCATTGGACGCGCAAAGGATGCGGTAGCATTGTGACTTCGTGCATGACCCTCACCGAAAATCGATTCCGACAGGGGCTCGTGCATGGGCACCGTTGACCGATCATGCAGGGTTCATCAACGGCCAGAGGCGGAAAACCGCGCCGCCAGCGTACAACCATTGTCTCGCGTTCGGATGCGATGAATCGGAGGTGCGTCGGCAGACGCGAGCGCGTCGGACAATCCAGATCCGAGCAACTACCAACTAGGCCTTGCACCGAAGGTTTGGTTTTGGCAGCCACGAAAATCCCACCGGACTTCGCCGCACGGCGAAGTCCTGGGAGCTGCGAAAAGATGTCTTCCTCCCGCCTCTTTCTCGTCCTGCCCGACCGTCAGCCAGCAAGCGAGGCGCCTATTAGGCATCCCGCCATGGCTGTCTTGAGTACTGTCCCCGGCGATCGGAGAACGGCGACTACTTCTTGGCCTTCGCCTTTGCGGGCGCTGCCTTCGGCTTGGCCGCGGGCGCTGCTTTCTTCACTGCTGCGGAAGATTTCGCAGCGGCGGCCTTTGCCGGTGCTGCCTTCTTCGCAGCGGGCTTCGCCACGGCCTTTGCAGCCGGCTTCTTGGCCGGTGCAGCCTTGGCCTTGGCCGGTGCTGCTTTTGCCTTGGCAGGTGCTGCTTTCTTCACGGCCGGTTTTTCCGCGGCCTTGGCGGCCGGCTTTTTGGCCGGCGCTGCTTTTGCCTTAGGCGCAGCGGCCTTCGCTTTGGCCGCGGGTGCTGCTTTCTTCACAGCAGTTGCGGCCTTTGCCGCGGCTGCTTTTGCCGGTGCTTTCTTTGCCGGTGACTTTGCCGGTGCCTTGGATGCCGGCGCTTTGGATGACTGCTTAGCCATATCATGCCCCTTCCGTTGTGCCGACGGCCGTTATTGACCCGGCGCGCATTGCATATCTGACTCGCGGCTTGCTAGCCAGCGAAGCATTAGAATGATTTTTGCAGCTTAAGTTTCGGTTACGGCGAGCGCGCGACCATTTTACCCGCGCAAAAACCGGCTGCGAATCTTTGTGTCCCGCAGCGAAGTTCTGCGACAGAAATTCTGGTCGTTCTATCTCGACCGGTCTTCTCGTCAAGCTCAGGACCTTTTCGACCAGCTTTGCGCTTCAACGTCCGACGCTCAGCGCGAACATTGTCAAGAACGAAGGCGGTCGCCCGCCTCGTCTTGTTCGAAAAGATAAACTACAGGTAAGTAGGAAGCAACGCGACGAGCACGCCGCTGCACTATCTTGCACGACGCGATGAAAGTAAGCAGACAGCTCGCATTTCTGAAGGACAGGATATCGTTCGATAGATCCGGTCGAGGCGACCGCGTGATCGAAAGCGCTTGGCCGTTCAGGCGCCGAGCGGCTCACGGCTTATCTGCAGCCGGCGCGAAGGCTCGGCCCTGTGGAGATGGACGGCGAAGGTATCCCATGGCGGCATGACCGAAATCTGCGCCAGGATGCGCCCCGCTTCACCGCGATGATAGCCGCCGTGCAGTACGACGTGGGTCAGCATTTCCTGTCGCGACATCAATGCCTTATCCCCGTCGGTGAACACGAATGCGACGGGCTCGGACAGCTGCCGCGACGAGACGGTTTCGAGATAATCGAGATACCAGCGATCGGTCGCTGCGACTGCGGCGCGAAGTTCGTCGAACGCCGGCGTGTCCTCGGTGCTATCGGCGGAGTAGCCATGGCTTGCGTCAACCAGGTGCGACGAGAATATCCGCGACACCACATGGCTGTGATCGATGAGCCCTATCACGGCCTGCCGTTCCTTGCCGTGAACATGCGGGTCGAGACTCGCGAGCTTTTCCAGCAGTTCGTCGTTGGCCCAGGCCTGATAGGCAAACAGGCTGCGAAGCAGAGCGAGCGCATTCATGGTCGGTGTCCTTTTTCGGAAATGCGAGTATGTTGTTTATATTTTCAGGAGAATGGGCGAACGTGTCTACTCGCCTTGCAAAACCGCATCCGCGCATGCGCAAACAGCCGCGCCAGGCGCGTTCCAGGGCAACCGTCGAGGCGATCATCGAGGCGGCGGCTCATGTTCTGAGCGGGCTGGGGTGGGCCGGCTTCACCACCAACAAGGTTGCCGAGACAGCAGGTGTAAGCATCGGCACGCTCTACCAGTATTTTCCCGACAAGCTTTCCCTGCTCGCTGCCGTCCGGCGCCGTCACTTCGATCATGTGCTGTCGGTCATTCGCGATTCGGCGGAAGACCAAAAGCCGCTCAGGAAATTCGCGCAGGAGCTGGTGCGCGGCATGATCGCTGCGCACAGCATTCACCCGACACTACATCAGGTGCTGCTCGACGAGGCGCCGGGCGATCGCGGCTCCAGGGCCGCCCATGCTTCGTTCCAGGCACAATACCTCAATCACTATGCGACTGCTGTCGCCACTTATCGCAAGCCAAGGAAAGGCGCCGACACGGAGGCCGTGGCGCGCGTGCTGTCGTCAGCGATCGAAGGTGTGATCCATAACGCGGCACGCCGGAACATGCTCGCCGCGCCGGAGCTGCAAAAGCAACTCGTCGAACTGATCTGCGCCTACCTATCGGGAGCAGGCCGCATCGGTCGATAGCGCATGGCACGGCGGAAGTCGGGATTTCTGTGTGTCGTTCAAACCCGGCGTACGAGGTGCGGCAAGGACGATGCCAACAATGCCGCACCTGATGCGGCCAAGAGTGTGAGGACGATCGTTCGAAAAGTCGCCTCGCTAACGCCGATGTAGAGTCTCGCGCCAAGGAGTGTCGGTATCAACATCGCCGGCGCGACGAGGGCAAACATCGGCAGCATTTCGAGCTTGATCTTTCCGGCCGCAAGATAGGCAGCCATCGTCATGGAGAGGGTCACAAGGTTGAAATTCTGGATGACAATACGCTGCCTGTCCTTTTCCCATTGGCGCAGCACGCACCACAGCGTTGGAACCGGGCCGGTGAAGCCGCCAAGTCCACCCATGATGCCGCCGACCAGACCTATTGCACCGTCTGCAACAGGACCCCCGACCGTGATGGGAGGGAGGCGAGGCGCAAAGAGCATCAAGGGACACCAAACGACCAGCAGCGCTCCGAAGACCAACTTGAACAACTGCACATCCAGCAAAGGCAGGATGGCGACACCGACCGGAATCCCGATGATCCCCCCGATCAGGAATGGCAGCAGAAGCTTGAGCTCGAAGCCCCGGCGGACGGTGACGGCGGCGATGATCTGGCCGGTGAGCGCCCCAAAGACCGCCATGGCGGCAGCAAGCTGGGGCTCCACGGTCCAAACCCAAATGGACATGGCAACCAGGCTGAAAGCGAACCCGGAAAGCCCCTGGACGAAGCCTGCAACGACCGCGCCGAGAGTAACAGTATAAACAAGCGAATCCATGTGGTGCTGTTTCCCCCGCAAAATGATCGATGTGGTCGGTTGGCGTTGACATGCATGGAAGTCTCCGATTTTCGCAACCTCGTCCGACCTTGGACCCTCAACACCAGAGAGGTATGAATGTCCTCCTTGCCGAGCTTGGCATTTGTCACATGGTTTTCGGCTGATCCCAGATCAGCCGCGGCTTTCTACGCGAATTTTGGAATTGTCTTCAGGCAAGAGCAGCATGGCTCCGGTCCGATACATTTCGCGTTCCAAGGTGAAGGGCTTGCGATCGAACTCTACCCGGCAGAAGCAACGACGCCGGAAGGAGCGGGAACGATGATCGGCTTCGAAGTCGCCAACGCAGATGAAGCTGCTTCTGCCGCCAAGGCCAACGGCTTTGGAATCATTGCGGACGTCAAGGCGACGGCTATGGGCAGACGTGTGATCGTCCGTGATCCTGATGGCCGTCAGGTGTTCCTTTTCTCGACCACCTAAGTGACGCAACAATCCGTCGGGATCGGAAGGCGCTGGTCAGC
The DNA here is from genome assembly GCF_040321335.1 of Mesorhizobium sp. M0437. Classification (NCBI taxonomy): domain Bacteria; kingdom Pseudomonadati; phylum Pseudomonadota; class Alphaproteobacteria; order Hyphomicrobiales; family Phyllobacteriaceae; genus Mesorhizobium; species Mesorhizobium sp. M0437. The sequence continues at coordinate 3,723 of NZ_JAMYRK010000007.1, read as the reverse complement.
GCAGGACGCGGCACCGGCCGTTGTAGACCATCCAGCGGTCGAAGCCCGAGACGCAGAATTCGACATTGTCGCCGATCGAGGCAAAGCCCTGGCCTTCCTCGATCAGGTACCAGATGGTGCGAGCGCCGCCGTCGGAGAGGCTGACGGTGGCGCCGCAATAACGGCGGCCGATCGGCCAGGTGTCGTCGGCCGGCAGATAGCGATGCTGGTGGATGCGCTGGAAGTCGACGATCTGCACATCCGGCAGATGCGGCACGTGATGCACCTGATAGGAGAAGCGGTCGGTGATCTTGTTCAGCACCCAGGCCTCGCCGCAGACGCCGCTATCCTCGTCGGTATAGATTGCAAGGTCGGCCGCCTGGACTGCCTGGGTGACGCCAAGAGGCGCGGCCAGCGGCGTGCAAAAGGCGAGCAGTGCGGCAAGGGCGGATTGGGCGAAGCGAGTCATGGCAGCCTCTCAAGGTCGACTGCGCGCACTGTGCGGATTCGCTGACGCGCGGTCAAGCGGTTGTAGCGACCGTGGTTGTGGTGACGATGGTTGCGCTGACGGAACGGCAGGGCCGCGCCCTCAAACTACTCTCCCGCCAGCCAGTCCAGCGTCCAATGCGACGGCTGCTCAAGTGCAAGCAGCCGGTGCAGCGCCGGCAGCAGCGTCCGTAACTCGCCTTCCAGCGTGAAGGGCGGATTGACCACCACCATGCCGCAGCCGTCGAGGCTCGGCTCGACGGCGTCCGGCCTGATCTCAAAACCGATGTCGAGCAGCTTCGAAATGCCCGTCTGCTTCAGCGCCTTGCGGAAGGCGGCGACCGCCCTGCGGTCCTTGAGCGGATACCACAGCGCGTAAATCCCTCCTGGCCAGCGCCGATGGGCTCTTTGCAGCCCGTCGACCAAGCGACCGAACTCGCCCTCTTCCTCGAAAGGCGGATCGATGAGCACGAGGCCGCGCTTTTCCTTTGGCGGCAGATGCGCGCCGAGGGCCAGCCAACCGTCGAGCTCGATCACCCGGGTCTGGAAGTCGCCGTCGAACAGCGCCTTCAGCCTGGCGGTATCCTTAGGGTGCAGTTCGACCGCCGACAGCCGGTCCTGCTTGCGCATCAGGTGCCGGGCGATCAACGGCGAACCCGGATATTTTTTCACGCCGCCGTCCGGATTGAGCGAGCGGACGGCTTCAAGATACGGCGCCAGCAGTGCTGCCGCCGGCGCATCGAGGGCCGCATCGACGAGCCGGCCGATGCCGCCTTGCCATTCGCCGGTCTTTTGCGCTTCGGTCGAGGACAGATCGTAACGGCCGATCCCGGCATGGGTGTCGATGACCCGAAACGCCTTGTCCTTCTGTTTCAGATATTCAATCAGCCGGCTGAGCACGACATGCTTGACGACGTCGGCGAAGTTCCCGGCATGGTAGGCATGGCGATAGTTCAATTGGAGCCCCTGCCCCAGCGCGGCGGTGGCGGCTGCGAGTTCGGATTTTCCGGCCGGCGGCCGCCGAAACGGAATGCCAGCACCAGCCCGACCAGGCCCGCCGCCATCAGGGAAAAACCAACCGGGCGCGCCCGGCGGTCGACCTCGCCGGCCCCCGAGCGCAGGACGAGATCGACGGCCCGCATCGGAATGCCTTCGGCGTCGCCCGGACCGACGGTGAAGATGTAGGAACCAGGGGTAACGGTCGGGATCAGGCCAGCCTCGTCGCGAAAGATCCTGTCCGGCAGTTGCGGGCTGACCTGGCGCGGATTGTCGGAATGGTTGAACTGCAGCGTCGAGGCGAGCACCGTCCTGCCGCCGGTGGCGGCAGTGAGGGTCAACACAGTGCGCTGCTGCGAGACGATGCGCTCGGCTCTTGCCGTAAGGTCGACCAGCAGGCGTAGCGGCCCGTCGCGTGCGCTCAGGGGCACGGTCACCGGCTTGAACCGGCCCTGGTCGTAAACTCGCCAGGTGCCGATCTCACGGCCGGAGAAATTGGTCATCGCCCAGGGATAGACGACGCCGATGCCGGTACCGATGAGCAGTATCAGGGCGAACAGGGAGCGCATGACATCAAGACCCGGTGTTCGGCGCGATGGTGCCGTCGCGGGCGCGCTCCATTTCGTCCAGGAGCATGTCAAGGCCGAGATCAAATGTCCGGTCGAATTCGGCGGTGCCGAAATAACGCCCGGCCGCAGCTACTTTTGGAAAATCCTGCGCCAGTTGCTCGTCGCTGACGATGGTCACGGCCGAAGGCCCCTTTGCATAGCCGGCAGTCTCGTCGAGGATGGCACCCATCAGATAATAGCCGGTGGTGCGGAACAGCCGCGCACCCAGTTGCGGTCCGAAGCCGCCGGCCTCGAACAGGCCAAGGATGCCGTTCAGCCAAGTGAGACAGGTCGGCGAATTCATCCGGTAGGTTACAAGGAACGTGGCAAAGGCCGGGTGCTCACGCGCGACGCGGCGGAAATCCTGCACGGCAATGCGTAACCTTTGTCGCCAAGGGAGGTCCGCGTCGGGCATTTCGAGGGAGCCGATCAGCCGATCCACCAAGGCTTCGAAGAGATGCGCCACCGAAGGAAAGTGGTGATAGATGCTCATGGCTTCGCAGCCGAGTTCTGCCGCCAGCTTGCGCATCGAAAACCCGGCGAGGCCCTCGCTCTCGATCACCTTCAAAGCGGCATCCTCGATCATCTCGCGAGACAGCCGGCCGCGCGGTCGCTTTTTTTTGATCGATGTGTCCATGGTGCCGCTTGACAACTTACGCTGTAAGGTTCATTTTCGACGTTACCTTACACCGTAAGGCCAACAAACGCCAGAGGAGAATGTCATGTCTGCCTATCGTACTCTTTCATCAACGCATTCTTCCATCCGCCGCGCCTGCCTGCTCGCCGCCACCTGTGTGCTGACCCTGGCTGCAGCTCCTTCTTATGCCGATGAGTATGACGCGACCGTCAAGGACATCCAGTCGACCATGGGCGGGGTGCCCGGTTTCGTAAAGCAGTTCCCGAAAGCCGGTCTGCCCGGTGCATGGGCCGAGGTCAAGGCCATCCAGCTCAGCGACAAGACGGCGCTGCCGCCGAAGGTCAAGTCGCTGATCTCGCTGGCGGTGGCGGCGCAAATCCCGTGCAACTACTGTATCTGGTCGGACACGCAGGACGCCAAGCGCGCCGGCGCCACCGACGAGGAGATCCAGGAGGCGGTCGCCGTTTCAGCGCTGACCCGCCATTGGAGCACCATCTTCAACGGCATGCAGGTCGATTTCGATACGTTCAGGAAGGAGATGGGCGGGCAGTAATGCTTTCGTTATTAGAGCGGGACGCGTTCAGACTGAATTAGCCTTCCCGCTTCGACTGTTTTGTGTGATCCGCCAGCACCTCATCGATGACCCGCCACGATTTTTCCGCCTCGCGCTGGTTGCCGTCATGTCCCGAAGCGACGATCAGCGCCTTCCACAACGCCCAGCCCCGTGCGCGCGCCCAGCTGTGCTCGTCAAGGGCAATGGCGTCGCGGAACGCCTGACGGCTCTCGCCGTAAAATTCCGTCCACGCGATCACCAGATCACAGGCAGGATCGCCGATAGCCGAACTACCGAAATCGACGACCGCGTAGAGCTTGCCATCTTCGACGAGCAGATTGCCCGAGGCGACGTCGCCATGGACCCAGACCGGCGGGCCCGGGCCAACCGCGGCCCAGGGCGGGGCCCCCACCGCCGCCGCGGCGGGCGGGGGGGGGGGGGCCCCCCGCCGCGCCGCCGCCGGG